>PWGE01000411.1 GCA_003554345.1 Candidatus Sumerlaeota bacterium
CGGACCTGCCGTAGCACTGGCGGTAGATCCAATAAGATATACTGCAACAACTCCAAATTTTCTGGAACCAAGTCTTAATGCAAGTTGTTCTGCCATACGCAAGCGCCATTGCCAGTATTCTTCGTTATGTATAACCGTGGTTTTACGCGGCACCTTTATCTGTTCGCTTATAGGAGCTGGTTTATCAAAAAATCCGATTCCTTCATTTATGTCGGCATTCATTAAAATTTTGAGAACCTTTTCATCCTTTTGTTTAGAAACGTCGATTACCCGTAAAGTGTCTTCCAGATACTCATATTCCGGTAAAATATCGGCCAGTATGTTTTCTGAACTTAAAAGAAACTTTTCATTGAACACCGAGTCGGCTTCATGAGGATAGATTGGAATATATCGTATACCTGCTTCTACCATATCCTGGAAAAAATGGGTTCCAAAAGACAGCTCAGGTTCATAGGCCCCCTTTTTATATGCGATTTCCACAAGTGCAGCGGTATGACTGATGTCAGAATAGGTGATAGGTACTCCTTGCTTAATGTCGCCTCTACTGCCCCATCGCCCGGGGCCCATTAAAATAAAACGCCGCTTGGGTAAGAGAGTATTCAACTTGCCCACGGCGCGTCCTATATCAACCATAGTGTCAAGACTTTTCTGTTGAGCATAATGTGCCGGAGGCACATAAACGATGTGGGTGATATCGGGTACCCAGCCATTTGAAATAAACCGGTGTATCCTGAAAAGTATCTCCTTCAGGGGTATGTCCTGCCGTATAGCTTCCGGCACTTCTACCTCTTCCGTAAATTGAGGGCGGCACTGGAGCAGGTAAAAGTCTTCTCCATCACAGGCAAACTCTATGTCTACCGGTGTATTCATCCCTTCCTGAAGGGTTTGCAGGATCTGTTTCATTTTTCGATCAAAAGAAGTGCGCTTGATCAAGCCGTCAAAGGTGGCCACCAATTCGGTTTTCTCCAGGTCTGTTTCCAGGGGAGAGAGACGTCTTATTTCACCGTCACGGTATGTAGAGACGATCCGGGATAGGTTGGGGAGCTCATTTCCATAGTCGGCAAGCAGACGTTGAAAAGAAATGGTTTCCAGAGTACAGGTTTCCAGGTTTATAGCGTCTACGTAGGAAGGAGAATAATATCGCACTTCGTCAGGTGTGGCGTTCACACGTATATCGGGTTGACCGGGTGATATCATCGCCGGATAATCGTTACTGATCCGGTCTACAGCCCTCGTTCCCAGTCCGGGAACCAACCGAATTAATCCATCTTCACGTTTCAATCGTGGAGACCACCTGAACTCATTGGAACTGAATGCTACTCCTGCATAGTTCGGCATATAATAGGGGCCTACACGGCATCCTACAACTTCTTGAATCATAATGCCCATTTCTTCGTGAAAATCAAGTAACCCATGTTCTGTACGATAAAGAATGGCATCAGGATTGTACACAGAGGCATAAATTTCAGCTATGGCGTCTGTCAGGGCATGCAACCGTTCCTTTTTGCTTCCCTGGTTTGGCAAGAAAAGACTCTTGTATTTTCCTGAAAAAGCTGTGCCGGCACGGTCCTCCAGCAAACTGGAACTTCGTACTATAATTGGATTGTGCCCGAATTCATCCAGGGCATGAGAAAGCCCCTTGTAGATATCTGAAGGAAAACGTCCGTGCTTGAATAACTGTATAATATTCGGATATTCGAACCGAATTTGCTCAATGTTCTCGTACTTCAATTCGCTTACATCGCCCAGATCATTATAATGGAGAAATTCTGTCAGGCAATCTGCAGTCATATACCAGGTCTTTGGCATTTTTATCCCTTCCAGCAGATCGTTTTTTTCCGCAGCTCCGGATATAATATGCCACGCCAGGAATAGACCGGTGCTCTTACCGCCAAGCCTCCCGTTGCTTCCGGCAGGATAAATGATGCGGGATACCAGATCAAAAAAATCAGATACCTTCAGATATTGCTTGGCATAGTTTATAAACTCTACATCATCAGTAAAAAACCTGCGAATAAGGGACACGCGAAGCCATTTATCGGTTGACTCTGAAAGAACTGTTTCATTTCCTGCCTGCGCATGATACCTCAAAAGAACGTCGATTATTTCTTTGAGCGACATGATGTCAGAATCTACTGTTCTGATCAGATATCCCAACCTGTTTTCCTGTATCCACTTGTGCAGCGAAGAAAGAATTTCTTCATCGTTCAGGTAGCGCGAGGCAATCCTGAACACCTTTTCACTTATTTGCAGGAGGTTTTCCCGTGATTCTTTACGGGTCGGAATATTGACTTCACCCATGACTTCGGCATATTGTGCGGCAAACTCGGACCCGAAAGATTGAAGCGTCTCGCGGGCTTCTGTAATGCCCCGGCAGAAAAGGTGGTACAGCATTTTGCGTGAGCAGTAAAGATACAGCTTTTCATCAGTTCGTCGCAACATATCGACAACGGCTTTCCATTCACTGGTCGTTTCTTTTTGCTCGGATAATAAACTCTCCAGCTGTCTGTGGAGAAGGGTTTGTCCTATTCGGTCAGCAATTGTACGAAGCAGCTGGCTTTCCTGCTTTAAAAAGGGCCCCTCTGATGTTTCCGGGACCTCTTTAATATAGGAGACTTCCACGGAACCGGCCTCTTTATCTCCAACAAAAATAGGTGCACTTTCCTGGTACCTCGCAGGCTTATGTCGGGGAGATTCATAGGTTTGGTCTTTGTAAATGATCCGGGCCTGACAATCTTTGGGATATCTCCATCCAGTAGGGATGGCTGTAATCAGGTCCTGGAAAATATCTGTCAGGGAACTTGAACGATTTCCCAGTATTTCATCAACGTAGTAGAGACAGTTGAGTTCTTTTTCCCGCTCCATTAACAGAGGGACAAGTTCTTCTGTTTGTTTGTCCTTTTTCATATTACCCCTCAAAATAAGTGGTGCCTGATATCTGTATGATGTTTATCTTCACCTGGCTGAAATAAGAGTATTTTTTTGTGACTGTTCTTGCCGGTGATCTGTCAAATCATGACACCCTTTATGTGGAATAGAGTCTAATTAATTATGAACTTTGCCTGTCTTGTCAGCCATCCGGTTTCTGTCTCTCCTTCATGTTTTTTCATCACCAATCCTGTAGAAAAGTGACAATTCTTTCTTCTCCCCCGGTAATCCCGGGATGAAAAATTCTCAATCTTATGCCCACCCCCGTAATTGAACTGCCTCGGCAACACGATTGATAGCTATCATGTATGCGGCATCCCTCATGTACACTTTCTTACGGCGGGCCACTTCGTTGACGGCTGCAAAAGCCGATGTCATTTTTGTATCCAATTTATCAAGGACCTCTTCTTTTTCCCAGAAATAATTGGTGTTACATTGAACCTGTTCGAAGTAACTGCAGGTTACACCACCGGCATTGGCAAGAAAATCAGGCAGGACAAAAATATTACGCTCCTTAAGCACCGAATCTGCTTCCGGAGTGGTGGGACCATTAGCCCCCTCCGAGATTACTTTAACTGAAGAGCCTATTTTTTTTACATTGCCACGGTTGATTTGATTCTCAAGCGCAGCAGGAATGAGGATATCCACTTCTTCTTCCAGCCAGGCTTCCCCGGGCAGTTTTTCATACCCCAGGTCACAGGCGCGCTGTTTGTCTATGCCGCCAAATTTATCCGTAATAGCCTTCAGTTCGTTTAAAACAATCCCTGTTTTCTTGCGATAGGTATAAGCTGTATTGTCCTCTTGATCCCAGCAGGAAATGGCGGTTACTTTACCGCCGAGTTGGGTGTACAATTGGATGGCATGTTGAGCAACATTTCCAAAGCCTTGAATACTGGCTGTGGTTTTTTTGATATCAATTCCCAATACTTTGAGCGCTTCCCTTAATACATATATCACTCCGTATCCGGTAGCTTCGGTTCTTCCAAGTGATCCGCCCATACCAACCGGCTTGCCGGTGATAAAGCCGGGAAAGTGTCCACCGTGTATGGTCTCGAATTCGTCAAGCATCCACAGCATATGTTGTCCACTTACCATCACGTCCGGAGCAGGGACATCACTCCAGGGACCTACATTTTTCGAAAGCTGTCGTACCCAACCCCGGCAGATTTGTTCCTGTTCACGCTGACTCAGGTTATGAGGATCACAAATTACGCCTCCTTTTCCTCCGCCCAGGGGGATATCGACCACCGAACATTTCCAGGTCATCCACATTGCCAGTGCTCGTACTGTGTCAATGGTTTCCAGAGGGTGGAAGCGATTGCCTCCTTTGGCAGGACCGAGTGCATCATTATGCTGGACCCGGAATCCTTTGAATACTTTGATACTGCCGTCATCCATGCGTACAGGTATGACAAACTGATATTCTCGCATGGGTTCCCGCAGAAGGCTTTTGACCCCATTATCAAGATCAAGAAGCTCTGCTACGTTGTCAAACTGTGATTGGGCAACTTCAAATGGATTGTATGAACCATTTTTCATACGTGTTCTCCTCCTCAATGTGCAATATATTTATCTGTTTGAATGATTTTTCGCCAAACTTCCGGAAAAAACTTCCTTATTCTTTTGAAGCTGAAAGGTATGTGAAGAGTCCTGTTCAGGTGCATGAATGTTGTTATTCCTGTAGGAAAATTTGAGATAGTCATCATTATACTGCAAAGATTGTTTATTGCCAGTAGTCATTTTTTCTTTCCCAGATCTTTTAAGGTGTATTTTAGGCCTGGAATCCGGTGAAAGAGGTTAGCTGTTAATGTGCTGTAAAAATCTCTTGAAAAGGATGAAATGTTTTTTTTCGTTAAAATTATTTCTGACACTTCTTTTTAAAGAGCCTGTACCTTTTTACGAAAAGCGTGGCATTGACGATACTATCGAGTGCTGGAAAATTCTACTTTTGTCTCAATTCCCTTTCAAATGGGAGGTGTTAAACGTGAGTCTATTGATGTGCAAAGCTCACCGGTAGTAAAGCCTGCATTGAGTGGAAGAATTCAGTGATAAGAAAAAGAAAATCAGGGCCCCTTTTTTTTCTTGAGAGAATGAAGATGTTCTTTATAAAGATCAGGTCGGCGTTTACGGGTTTCTTCGCGGGCTTTTTCTAACCGCCAGCGTTGTATCTTTTCATGATGTCCGCTTAAAAGTATGTCAGGTACTCGGTATCCTTTAAATTCGGCAGGTTTGGTATAATGGGGATGGTCAAGGAGATAAGGTGAAAAGGACTCATCGTCAAGTGACTGTTCATTACCCAGTACTCCGGGAATAAGACGCACTACGGCATCGATAACTACCAGGGCGGCACTTTCGCCACCGGACAGAATATAATCTCCAATGGAAATTTCGCGGTCAACCCAATGCTGGCGGATTCGTTCGTCAATTCCTTCATACCGGCCGCATAAAAGGATAAAATGCTCTTTTCGGGCCAGTTCTTCAGCTGTTTTTTGATGAAACGATGTTCCTTTAGGGGTCAGGTAAATGCATTCAGAAGAGGGGGAATATTCTCTGGCTGATTCGATGGCCCGACTTAAGGGCTCCGGCTTCAGTACCATGCCCGGGCCTCCTCCGAAAGGTGTATCATCTGCCGTTTTATGCTTATCCCGGCAGTAATCCCGAATATCCACAACCCGGTATTCTACATGACCACCTTCCCGGGCCCGTTTGAGAATGGACTGTTGAAGGGGGGTGGCAAAAAAATCCGGGAAAAGGGTTAAAATCGTTATGATCATGTTGATCCCTGCAGGAGATTCTCTGGCAGATCAACAGTGACCACCCTCTTTTGAGAAGAATAGCTGACTATGTATTCTTCCTGATAGGGGATGTAAAATTCTTGACCTCCTTCGTCCATTGTGAACAGGATATCATGAGCAGGAGTGGGTACAATACTCTTTATAACGCCAATTCTCCCCTTTTTCACATCAAATACTTCCACCTGAAGTAGTTGCCAGTTACGATGATGAGAGGATAAGTATGATAGGTTATCGTGAGGACAGACAAGATGACATCCCCGAAACCTTTCCGCCTCGCTTCGAGTGGCGATTGTGTTGAAAGAAAGAATATACTGGCCAGGAGTCTTTCTTACTCCCTTTAACCAGGTGGGAAAAATAAATGAAATGTCATCACTGATGTACAGGGTAGGAAGATTCTGTAAATCCTGCGCATCAGAAACCAGGAGCTGGGAGTTCAATTCTCCCTTTATGCCGAAAGGCTTTTTAAGATAAGCCACTTTTTCCAGTTGATACTTTTCAAGCATAAGAAAAAAGAGGGGTACTTACCCCTCTCCTTCTTTAAGTGTTAAACCTGAGTCCCCCCAACCTATAAAAAATGTTGTTATTCGAGTATTTCCAGGATTGAACGTTTGTTGAGTTTGGATGCAGAAGCGCTGAGAATGGTTCTCATTGCTTTGGCAGTTTTACCTTCTTTTCCAATAACTTTGCCAATGTCTTCCGGATTCACCTTTAACTCTAAAACCACACTGCTTTCTGCTTCAACCACGTTGACTTCAACATCGTCGGGATGATCAACTAAAGAAGTTGCCATGGTCATCAGTAGTTCTTTAATGTTCATAATAGTTTCCACCTCTCTTTCAGATTTTAAGCTTGTTGTTCGTTTTTCCGGGAGGGACCGTTTTTAAAATAGTAAACATCAAACTATTGTTTTGTCAAATTAAAAAGTATTTATTCTTTTTTCTTAGCGTGACTTTACTAAATCTAACGAAAAAACAAGGGTCTTATGCTGTGGCATTGGGGGTTTTAGAAAATGCGCCCTGTATAAACTAAAGCGCTCTGAGAAGATCGTCGTAGAGCTTTTTGATTTCCGGCTCCATCTCTTCCAGTTGTGTTTCCTTTACCGGTTTACCCTTCAACCCTGTTACTGTAACGATCTGGGCTTTACGAATCTCTGAAAGTCTATCGAGAAGGGTTTGTATGCTGTACTTGTAACCTGCTTCTTCTGCTTTTTTCCACAATAGCTGTGAGAGAAGTAAACCGATAACACAGATAAAGGTATGAACCCGAATCTTTTGATCCGTCCAGTGGTATTGAGGATGAACGGCATTATGGTAAGGATTCTTTAATTGCTTGAAAACTCTTTCAACATTGTTCTGTCCATGATAGGCAGCAATGATCTCTTCATCGCTCCACTCTGAGCGAGATGAGACAAGGATTTTTTTGCCATAAATATTTTGCGTTATGTCCCGATAAGCTTCTTTGTCCAGTTCCCAATCAATGTCAAAACGCCCCTCTTCTCTTTCCTGAAGAGAAGTATTTATCAGCTGCTCGGTTCGCTCTCCTTTCAGAATTTCCTGCAGTTTGTTTTGAACAGCTTTTTTTGTTGTTTTTCTTGCCCGGGGATTATTTAGCTTATGCTTGAGTTCTCGAAGTAAGGAATATTTCTTTGCCAGTGTTTGATGTAATCCTCGTATCTGTCCCTTACGGAGTTTTTCACTTAAATATATAACGATCGTTCTGTCTTTTCCCCAAACTTTTCTGCACGTGCGATAACACAAAACTGTACGATCATGAACCACGACTTTCCGGTAGGAAGAAAATGGGATCTCTAAGAGCTCCTGGTGGTAAGAAGAGCTCAAGCAGGCTACATATGATAACTGTTTGGCATCAAGTTCAGCAAAGTTTTTTTTGCTATTGCTCCCCTTATCAAAAACAAGAGTGATTTCTTCTAACTCAACATGAAGCTCCGTCATTTTTTCTCTAAAACGGGTCAGAAAAGGAATGAATCGCTTTTTATCCGTCTGGTTTCCTTCATAAATCTCTGAAAATACCGGAAGAAGAAAGTCTTTGGTGACCACTTGAGATAAGCCGAACTGCCTTAAATCATGTCGTTTTTGTTTGTTTCTTCCCCGACGAGCCAGCTTATTTCTCTCGTTACTCGAATCAATATAGGTGAAAAAATTGGTCATGTCATAAAACAAAAGCCGGGGAGAAAAGTGCCCTTTTTCAATAAGCTTCAAGGTAACCCTTTTTTCTGCTTCCGCCAGCTCCTGGTCCGTTACAGCGTCCATCTGTTCCCAGAAATGCTGGCTGTCAAGCTTTTCTGGAGTTAAGCAGCAAAGCTCAGGCAGACTTGTCCGGCTTGCCCACCGGGCCAAAGAACGCTTACTGCCGGGACAAGCTGCCCGGTGTACTGCCGCCACAAGGAGGCTTTTGCCAACGGTAAGACCATCTCTTTGCTGTGTAGAAAACGTCTGCTCAAATATACGCAACACCTCAAGTTCTTGTGCCGCCTTATGCAAGAGTTCTACAGAGCCGTGCTCTTTTGAGCAGATTTTCTTTTTTAAGGCCCCTGCTTGCAGTTTATACAAAAGCTGCTCAGCAGTTCCCAGATGCATGAGTACAAAGGGGCGAGGTTTACCATTAACACTTTTAGATTCAATAATCTGCCAGTATGTTTTGTTACCCACTTTTGACTTTCGTATGGTCGCCATAGTTAGTTTATACACTATTTTTACTCATATGTCAAGTGGGGTTATTATAGCGTATATTTTAGTCTATACGCAAAAGTGGGCGTAAATAGTGTTAAAATGGGGTTTATCACAAAAGGTTTAGTAAAGTCACG
>PWGE01000294.1 GCA_003554345.1 Candidatus Sumerlaeota bacterium
ATTGATGTATTAACAGGTCACTCGGGGAGTGTTCGGTCAGTCAATATGCTTAAAACAGAGGATAAAGTATTACTTGCAAGCGGTTCATTTGATAATGACATAAGATTATTTAAACTAATGGACATTGAAGTCATCATAGCTCTGACTGGCGGTTACGGCGGTGTTCGTGCAGGATACCGTGGGTTGTTTGGTTACTAATAGGAGTTTATCAAGAGGAGGTGAAAGTGCATGACAGACCAGATTAGAGTTCCGAAGAAGATTGGACACGCAGAAGGTGGGGGCAACTTGCCGAAACTGGACGACATCTTGGGCAACTTGGCAGACGGGCTGAAAGAGATTTATGATGAAATTGACGACCTTAACCCAGCGAAAAGACCTCTTATTAATTCCAGCGACGAATATATCAACGTAAAAGAAACTACTCCCGAAGATGGCGCAGAGGACGTAACTAAAGGCGACAATATTGAAGTTACTTTTGACAGGGAAGTTCAGTTTGCGGTGAGCGAAGGCGAAACTGAGAGCGCAGTTAAGATTTATGATGATGATGACGAATCGGAGCATACTGTAGATGATGTGAACATTGTTGAGGTCAGTGATGAAGCTGTGAAGTTGCAAATCGTTCCTGACGGCGACCTTAGCTCGAACTCCAATCACACCGTTACTATACCAACGGACGCTGTGGTTGGGAAGGAGGACAAGTTGGGCTTGAAAGAGGATTACAAGTTCAGCTTTAAAACTGGTGATTAAAGATAATCATTGGCAATCGTCTTTAGAAGGGAGGGGATAGAATGCCAGAGCGCCTTGATAAAGGTTCGCTTGATAAAGTGTTGGAGAAGGTTCGCAATGCTGCTGAGAAGAAATTAGGCAGACCTTTGGAAGAAGACGAAGCTCCAACTCCTACTTGGATAGAGAGGGTCTTTCCTGATGCTGTGATAATGTCATGTTGTAACGGAGAAGACCAAGACGTTTACGAAGTTCCATATACTATGCTCAACAATGAAGTTGTATTCGGAACACCGCAGGAAGTTGAGAAGGCTTATGTTGAGAAGAAGGCATTTAAGCATTTCGGACCCGAAGTATCCGGCCCTATAGTGATGAAGGACGAAGAACAGCAAATCGCTTATTCTGCTGTTTTAGTTCCGGGTGAGAAAGACAAAGACGGAGAAGCGGTTTCCAAATCGCAAATAGAAAGGGCTTGTCATGAGTTCCTTGAGAATTACCAAAATATAGACCTTGAACACTCATTGAACAACGTGGCTACGCCTGTGGAGAACTACTTATTACCGCAAGAGATGTCGGTTAAAGGCATAGATGGAACGGAGATGGTTCTTCCCAAAGGCACTTGGATTCTTGGGAGCAAGGTTCAAGATGATGCAACTTGGGAAGCCGTCAAGAACGGTGAGCTTACAGGACATTCTGTTATGGGAGTTCGCCGCAACAATCTCGAAATAGCTACCAAGAACGGAGATTCTAGTATCGCTTTGAAGAAGACGCTTCTGAATGACCTCGGAGATGATTGGGTACCCGCCGCGGTTTCTATGGTAGCGAACCCTGCTGTTCCCAAAGCAAAGTTCTTCGCTTTAAAATCTGAACATAGTCCATCAACGGATAACCCCAAAGACCCTGCCTTGATTAATGAGGTAGAAAAACAGGATAACGCCAAGAAGGGCTTGGGTCAGAGAATCGCTGAAGCGTTGGGCTTCGGTGGTGAAAGCAAAGATACTTCTGTCAAAGAAGGTCGTGCCTTATCTGCCGAAAACGCCGAAAAACTTCAATGGGCAGAAGCGTTGCTCAAAGAAATTTTAAGGCAAGCAGGAGTCGAAGAAGCTAGCTTGGAATCTTTGGAGCTTGGAGAGAAAAGCGAGAAAGGCGAGAAAGGAGGTCAAGAAGAAATGACCAATGAAGAACTGCAACAAGCAGTAAAGCAAGCAATTCAGCCGTTGGAAGAAAGGTTGGAGAGCTTGGAGAATAGTTTGAAGTCGGAAGAGGAAGAAGCTGAAGAAACTCAAACCGAAGATGCTGATTCCGAAGATACTGAAGATACCGAAGATGAAGGTTCTGCCCTTGAGCAGAAAATAAATGACTTGTATGAGGAAGTTTCCAACCTTGCAGGTCAGAAGAACACAGCTTCCAAGTCCATCAAAGGTCAGGACGGAGAACAACCTCCTGAGCGAAAAGGGCCGAGTGGTCGTGATGGGTTTGGTCGTAAGGTAAGAAGTTAAACTTTATTAATGAATGAAAGGAGAGGGGAATAAATATGTCTACCGAAAAAATATTAGCTAAACTTGATAGTGCTTTCAAAAGCATTGTCGATGTAAGCGAACTTAATGAAGGCATTTTGCAAACCGCTAAGTTTGATGCTTTTGTTGATGCAATGCAGAAGCGTACCAGGGTTATTCCTGATGCTCGCTTCTTGGAAATGGAAGCCCACAAACAGGAGGTTGACCGCGTTGGGTTTGTGGATAGGGTGCTGTCGAAAGGTATTAAAGATGATGGTTCAACGGAGGGAAGCGATTCGTGGAAGAATCCTACCATTAACTCCAATAAGCTGATTGCCCAAGAACTTCGCGGGCAGGTTGCTTTGACCGATAGGGCACTTCGGCGCAATATTGAACGGGGTGACTTTGAAGACCATCTCGTAAACCTCTTTGGCGAGGCAGCAGGTCGCGACTTCGAGGAATGGGCTATACTGGCTAACGAGGACGACTTGACTGAGGCAGGTATTCTGGAAATGACTGACGGTTGGGCAAAGCTCGCAGGTAATCATGTATTCGGACAGGGCTCAAATAGCTTTGACCCAGATAACCCCGAAGAAATCTTTGACGCTTTGCTTGATGCAGTTGGGAAAGAATATCTCGTTGACCGTAGTGAATGGCGCTTCTATGTGCCTTATGAAGTTGAGGACGGTTATCGTGACAGCCTCAAAGCTCGTGGAACAGCACTCGGTGATACTGCTCAAACTACCGCAGACCAGCTTGTTTACAAAGGAATCCCAGTCGTATATGTTCCATTGATTGACCGTTCCAAACAACCTGACGAGACGGGAACTGAACAAGGTGTTGGTCGTATTGCCATGCTTCAACACCCCGATAACATGGTCTGGGGCGTATTCCATGAGGTTAACATTGAACGCTATCGTAATGCCCAAGAACGGAGAACCGAGTTCTATCTGACTATTGAGTGTGATGCGCATTACGAAGATGAAGATGGCGCAGCTACCGCGTTCTTGGACAAAGAAAGCGTTTCGTAAACTGTTAGCCAAAGGAGGTTAGTCAGTTGCTATCAGGTGAAGTTTACAACAAATCGAATAATAACGTTAGCGCGGGGGGACGTATATTCCCTCCGCGCCAAACCATAACTGTTACCTTGTCGGACAAAATGTGGCGAGAAGTGCGAGGCAAGCGGAAACTGGAAGTCGTATCTTCAGACCACTTGGAAGTCTTTGGAGTTGAACCTGAAGAATCAAACAAAGTTGAAAACGAAGAAGTTTCCTGCCCGTACTGTAATGAATATTCTGGAACAACTCAAAGAGGTCTTACCATGCACATTAGGAACAAGCATCCTGACAAGGTTGAATAGGGGAATTAACCATGAAAACTAAGGTTAAAAATTTAAGCAAAAACCCTATATTCGTATCGGATAGGATAGTTCCGCCTGAGTCGGTTCGAGTGTTGAATATCAGCGAGCAACAGGCGAAAGATAACAACCTTGTTGTTCTTGGTAACAATGTTGAAAAAGTTGATGACAACTCCTGTCAGTTTTGTGGTAAATCCTTTAAAAGTCCAGCGGGGTTAGCTTCGCATATTAGGTTTAAACACCCAAAGGAGAGTGAGAGCGATGAGTGAAAACAACGAACAATATTATAGCTCTCCTGAAACCGTCATAAATTATACAGGCGTTCACCCTGAAGATTTGGGGCTTGACGACCAAGCTGAACTGGAAGATACGATTCGAGGTTGGCTGGTTGACATCAAAGATTTGATTGACCAAGACCGCAATCGTGATTTCCACAAAGAAGTAGAAAATGGTCGTTGGGAGAAAGTTCCGCCTGCCATTGATTCTATTGCCTTGAAAATGGCTTCCAATATGGTTGCCCAAGCAATAACGAGGCGCGATACTCCAATCATCAAAATAGGTGAATACGCTGTTAGGATGGTTGAGGATAAAGTTTTTACCTCAAATATAAAAGACGAGTTGAAACGGTTTCCCTATAAGCCCGAAATATCTTTCGTTATTCCGAAGGAAAGCGAGGGAGAATAATGGACTTTCAGTTTGAATATAACATGGAAGGCGTTGAAAAGTTAACCGAACAAGGGCTGAACGCTGCCAAGCGAGCACTCGAATTGGCGGCGGAGGAAGTTTGGGGCAACTTACGCCGTTATTCTCCTGTCGATACTGGAAGGTTGTCGGGTAGCTGGGCTTTAAACCGCAGGGGTGATTTTGAACACGTCATATCAACTGATGTGGAATATGCCGAAGCTCAACAAACTGGCGTCGAAGGCCCGATAAAGCCAACATCAGCTTCATGTTTAAAGTTTTACTGGGATGTTGTTGGCAACATGACAGTTTGGAAAGGTGATTTAGGTTCTGCCCAAGAAATGGCGAGCTTTGCAAGCTGGGCTAAGTCACTGGGCTTCACGCCGATATTCGCATGGCCTCAAGGATTTCCACCGCACAAGCCAGACGGTTCAACGCCTTACGTGGATTACTGCATAGACCGAGCCGAACAGCGAACCCAAGAGTTTGTTCAACGTGCCTTGAATGAGGTGATGTAATGTATTTAGATGAAGTGCTTGATGAAATCGAACAGGCTTATGTCAATGTAATTCAAGATGCGGTTGACAACTCTGGCGACCCTTATTTATCTCTGATTAAGCAAGTAATTCGTGGAGATAAGGTGAGAGGTCAACCCAGATTGCCCGCGCTTTGGATTTTCTCTGACGACCCCGAACAAACTCACGAGCCAACAACTCGGCGTGAAAAGTGGGTTATTCCAGTTCACTTGGCAGTAGTTATAATGAACAGCGAAGACCCGCAAGCGGGATATCACGAAGCAACTGCCTTCGTATGTCGCGCTCGTTCTTTCATTTTGAAGAACAGTCGCACTTTGGGATTACGTGATTATGTTCAAGATACCGTATCGCAAAGGATAATTAAAGGTCGTCCTGAATTATCAGACGGTAAACGCCATGCCGCGACAGCGGTAATGCGAACTACATTTATTATTGAGGAGGGATTCTAATGGGAGTTTTAAGATATGCTGGGTTCGCTGAAGAAAGCGAGTTTGCACCCGAAAGTCCGCCTGATGCACAGTTCCATGTGGATAAAACATCTTCAAGTTTGGACACGCCCAGCGATGTTCAAATGATTTATGGTGGCGGTTTGAGCAGAAACGCTTTGCGCCACACTCCCGGCTACTACGCTCCTACTGGCAATGTTGCTTATGGAGCAGACATCAACACTTTAGTCCATATGTTGAAATGGGTTTTGGGTGGGTATGAGTTTGAAGAAGATTATAGCACAGTTGAAGTTACTGACGACAACGATACCATCAAAGTAATTGGAGAGGACAACAAGTTTGAAGTAGATAGCGACGCTAACGGCAACAAGTTTGAGTTTGCAGTTCCCAAAGGTGTTAAGATTGAAGTGTCTGGGTTTGATAACAGCTATAACAACGGAACATTTACAGTTAAAGAAGCGACCAGAGAATATATTAAAGTTGAGGAAGAAGACCTTGTAGATGAAGATGCAGGAGAGTCTGTAAGCATTGATTCTAAGAAGAATCTGCACGAAATCTATGGAACAACCGAAAGGATTTTGCCTTCGTTTACAACGAGGTTGGGGAAAGACCACTTTGAGCACGTTTTCGTTGGTTGCACGATAAACTCTTTGCAGTTGGAGGTTGAAGGTGAATTTGCTACCCTTACCGCAGAAGTTGTGTCGGCGAAGGATTCCAAAAGCGACATAAAAGAAACTGGGCATAAGATACCAACGCCTTATCTGCTTGCTTTTCACAATGTTACCGTTACCTTGACCGATTCCGAAACAGGGCAATTCGTTGAACCGAATCAGGTTAAATCTTTGAGCTTAGACATCAACAACAATGTTGGAGAAGATTCGGGTCGGGCACTCGGCAAGCGCCACCCTGTTCGCCTTGTTGCGGGAGAAAGAGAGGTAACTGCTGACATGAACCTGTTTTATCAAGGTACCAAAGCAATAGAACAATTCTGGGGAGCAGAAGATGGCCCTGCCTATACAGGTGGAAAAGAATTTAGCGTTGACATCTCGATTGATTCCAGCCCGTATGGAAGTGCAAACATCTATCTTCCAGCTTGTATTTTTACGAACGTTGATACCCAACCTTCTGGTCGTGATGAGCTTGAGCAAAGCGTTGCAGTTCGTTCCTTTGTTGCAGAGCGAGAATTAACTGTTACTGGCGATACGCAGGTTACTGATGTTGTCATTGATATCGAAAACTATCACAAGGAGGTTGAGGCAGGCTAATGAAATTTGATGAGCTTCAAAAGAAAATAGAGTTGGGCAAAGATAATGTTCAACAAGTTTATATCGAAGCATTGGAGGACTATGTTCCGATTAGGGAGCTTACCAAAAAAGAGCTTGTAGAATTGTCTGCCGAAGCAACCGAGCATATCAACGTTGAGTTCGATAAAGATGGCAACCCAACAATGAGCCTTACAATGTCGAAACTTACCAAGAACGAAGCAAAGGTTGACGCTAAAGCTGTGATTTATGGACTTGAAGTTGAGGGCAAAGGGAAGCTGACCGTTGATTATGTCCTTGATAACTGGAAGTCGTCTGCTGTTGAGGAAATTGCTCAGGCAATTTATAATATTACAGGCGAGAACCCAAAAGAATCTGTTAGGAAGAACAAAAAGAACAAAACAATATCCGAGGTAGAAGGAGATTCTTTTCGTACCCAGTGATGATGATATTCGAGATTTCGTTTGGACACAGCCCGGACAGGAAATTTTAGCACTCGATATGCAAGGATATAAACTCGCTTTAACTCAAGGAGAGTTAACACCAATCCAATCTAAGTTTATCCTAATCGGCAATAAAGAGGTAAAAGAGCAGCAACAGCAGGGTCAATCAAAGGGCAAGCTACCCTTGACAGGAAACCCAGGGAAATCATCAGACAAGATGGCAGTAAAACAAATGATGAAAGGATTGAAAAGATAATGGCATCAGGCGTAATGGAAATTTTAATAAAAGCTAAAGACCAAGCTTCTGATGTCATGGAAAGCATCGGAGATGCTGGCTCGTCTGCGGCGCAGAAGCTCGAAGATAATTGGCTTGCAGTTACCGCAGTGGGCGCAGCTTTAGGGGCTGGAACCGAAGCTATGGCTCGGAAACAAGCTGACCTTACTGATGCTACAACTCGTGTTTCCAACGCTACCAGTATGAATGAAGATGAAACCCGCGAATTGGTTTCCAGTTTAACAGACGCTACGCTTGCCCATGACGAAGCACTTGAGATAATGCACCAAGGACAACAGCAAGGTTTGGAAAGTGAAGAACAACTTGCGGATTATGTCGAAATGTGGGATACGGTCGGAGATGCTACAGGCGAAAACGCTGAAAGGTTAGCTGAAGCTTCTGCAGGGCTTCGCGCTATGGGCATTGATGCAGAAGACCAAGGCGAAGCTATGGACGCTTTGGGTCATGTTTTTGAAAATACCTCTATGGATGTTAGTGATTTTTTACAGATGTCAGAGCGTATTGGTCCAGAACTAAACGAGATGGGAATGGATGTTGACGATACCGCCGCGATAATGACCCATTTAGACGAAAAATTTGGTTCTTCGCGGGTCGCTCAAAAAGAGTTTAGAAAAGCAGTTAACGACTCTGAAGGCGACATGGATAAGATGCGTGAACAGCTAGGTCTTTCTAAAGACGAAATGGAAAAATACTTAGGCGAGGTTGATGGTGGTAGCGAGATTTTAGAGAAGAACGCTGAAGACCACGCGGACACTCGAACCTTTATGGAAGACCTGCAACACTCCGCCGAAGATTTGCAATACAGATATGGTGATTTGATAGGGAGCGTTGGCGATTTAGCTCCGTTGATGATGGCTCTCGGTCCCGCCACAAAAGCAATCTCTGTAGCTAAAATAGGGCTGTCAAAGGCTTCTACAGTTTTAACCGCAGGATTCTGGAAGCAAGCCGCCGCGACTTGGGCTGCCTTAGCTCCTAAACTTGCGATAATTGCTGTTATCGCTTTGGTGGTCGCCGCGGTTTGGTATCTATGGAATAACTGGGAAGATGTTATGGATTGGCTTTCCAACGCAACAAAGGCGGTTGGTGAGTTTATTGTTGGTGTTTGGGAGTCGATAATTGACTTCTTCCGCGAGCTACCGGGACGAATATGGGAGTTCATAACTGATTTGGTGGAAGGTATCTGGAATATCTTTAAGGACTACCACCCGATAGGATTGATTATTCAACATTGGGACGAGATTGTAGATTATATTTCCGAAGTGCCAGGTCGTGTTTGGGAGTTTCTCCAAG
>PWGE01000442.1 GCA_003554345.1 Candidatus Sumerlaeota bacterium
ATATAAAGTGGGCACCTTCACTTCTCCTCACCTGTCCAGTTATACAGAGCGGATTTCCCTTAACGGCACTCCTCTTTCGGAAGAAAAGCTCATGTATTACCTGCAAAAGGCTGATGCTGAATCTGAATATTCCGCCACTGGAAATCTACGTACTGTTTTTGAGCTTCTTTTTATAGCCTCTTTGCATTATTTCGCCGACGAATCGGTTGATTATGCTATTTACGAAACCGGACTGGGGGGGCGTCTGGATGCTACAAATGTCTTTACACGTCCCTTACTCACACTTCTCACTCCCATACAAAAAGATCACACCCGATTGCTGGGAAAAACGTTAACATCTATAGCAGGCGAAAAAGCAGGAATATTAAAGAAAGAAGTGCCCGCCCTGAGTTTTCCCCAGCGTCCTGTTGTGAGAAAGGTACTTCGGGAAAAGAGTAAAGAAAAGGAGGCACCACTCACTATCCTTTCCCCTTCCTCTTTAGAAACACCCTCGTTTCTTGAAGAAAAACTCAACTCTTTACCTGTAAATTCCGCTCATCTTCAAAACGTCTTTTTTACTGAAAAAGCCCTGAGACTGCTGGATATCCCCTTGAATGAAGAGCACATCTACTCCTGTTTGCTGGAAAATGTTCCGGGCAGGTGGGAGCTTCATTATACCGATAATAAAATACTTATTTTTGATGGAGCCCATTGCCCTTTTTCAGCCTTCAATTTAAGAAAAAATATTGACCGCCATTTTCCCGGTCAGCCTGTTTCCTTTATTCTCTCTTTCATGAAAGACAAGAACTACAGGCAAATAACCAGGAATTTAATGAAAAAAAAGGATAGCTGTTATTATTACCCCTCACCTCTTCCCCGGGCACTGCCCTATTCCTTATTTCGTCAGTGGTTCTTTCAGGAATATGGACAAATTGTAAAAAAGGTGTCTCAACCGCTACAGGCCGGCTATTTTTCCACCCCTTTGATCTGCGTAACAGGTTCCTTTTATCATTTAGAGCGGATAAAATCATGGCTCATCTCCTCAAAGATGTCCACAAAACACTAACTGAAAAAGGGCTGTTTCCCGAAGGGTCCCGAATTTTACTGGCAGTTTCGGGAGGGATCGATTCCGTTGCCCTTTTTCACATTTTCAGACACCTCTGCCATCTCCAGAAAATTGAAATAAGAGTTGCCCATTTCAATCATTCTCTTAGAGGAAAAGAAGCAGATGAAGATGCCCGATTTGTTCAGCAACTCTGCCGGCAATATAACGTCCCTTTTTCCCTGGAAAAAGAAAACATACCTGCTATTCACCGTGAAAACAGGGGCAAATCGCTGGAAGAGGTGGCTCGCGAACGCCGTTTCCACTTTTTCTGGAAAGTGATGAAAACAAATACCTGCCATTATCTGGCTCTCGGTCATACAGCTGACGACCAGGTAGAAACCTTTCTTATACGCTTTCTGCAGGGGGGACGTAGCCGCGGTTTGCGTGCCATATCATTTATCCAGGCCTTTGAAAATGGCAAAGTGGTTCATCCTCTCCTGGAATTGCGCAAAGCAGATCTCAGGAAGTATCTCGTGAACAATAACTATCGCTGGTCGGAAGACAAAACCAACCGGGAAAAAATCTATTTACGCAATCAGATACGGTGGGAACTGGTCCCCCTTCTCAGGAAATATAATCCTGACATCGAAAATTTTATCCTCGAATACACCTCTTATTTCCGGGAATTATCAGATTTTATTGAAGCTTCTTATCCCGGCTGGGAAAAAGCAACAACAAAGATTCTGAGTGACAGCGAAATACGCTGGGAGGCTGAAGCCATCACCAACTGGCTTCCCTATCAGCAGAAAGAATTCATTCACATGTTCTTCCTCAGGCATTTTAATATGACCCTCAAAACCAGGCAGGTTCAGCAAATATTTCACTTTATCAATTTTTCTCAATCCGGCAAAAGTCTTTGCATCCTGGAGAATATTCACCTTTCCAAAGAATATCACTCCGTCTATATCAGGCAGGGTAAAGAAAAAGACCGTTCCTCAGAACCACTGGTTATTACAGGACCGGGAAAATACAGCTGGAATGGATGGGAAGTCAGGGTGAAGAAAATCAGAACCGGAGATGAATATGAAAACCAGCATGTTTTCGTGCCTTTTTCACAGAAATACCATATCCGGAGTTTTAGAGCAGGAGACCGTATTTCATTGTCTCGTCCCCGAATGACAAAGAAACTGAAGAAAATATTCCAGGAGCACCGCATTCCTCTCTCTCAAAGGAAAGATGTACCGCTTTTATATTCTCCGGTTCACGAACAGATACTTGCTGTTTTTCTGCCCGAAAGAACACTTATCTCCCGTTTATTATATGAAATCGAACCTGAAGACGGTTGGATCATCAGGATACAACCACAGTCTTCCCGTTGGAGAAGATAAAGCAGGAAACCGGTAGTGGGAGAGTTCATAATCCCGCAACTTGCAGAATGAGCATTGTTAGCTGAAAAGACCGGGTCTATTTGCTGATCCAGGGAATAATCAGAAAGGTGGGAACAAAGAAAAAATTGTTTTTCAAATGTGCCCCATGACTGCCCATTGTACCATTGCGGTTCTTCACCCTATCCGGCATATAAATTTTGCCTGGCTGTTTGATGTTCCAGGTGTTCAATCACCTCTTAAATCAAGTTACCATTCTTCCTTAATATTTCCTGCAGCTCTGCCACCGGCACGTTTTTCACAGAGCAATCATGTTTTTTGGCTAGAGCAGCTGCCACGCCTGCTGCTTCTCCCAGGTTATGACATACCCTTTGAATACGCAGGGCACTCTGGGCTTTAAATTCAGCTGATAAAGAACGCCCGGCCACCAGAAGATTGTCAAGGTTACGAGGAACAAGACAGCGATACGGCACATGATTGTACCCGCCTTCCGGCGCACCACCCATCATAGCACCTATCTTTTCCTCTTCCAGATGGTGTATATCTACCGGATAGGCATTTCGGCAGATAGCATCGTCAAAATGGCGTCCCTTTAAGACATCTTCCGTGGTGATAACATATTCCCCTTCTATTCGTCGACTCACACGTACACCGAGTTGAGAAGCCATCTGCATGATTTCAGCCTTCTCATAACCGGGCACCATTTTTCGATAGAAATTGCGAAAGCGCATAATAGCCTTATGACCCTCAATATATGCCTGACTCACTTCCTTGCCGTCAAGCACATTTATTTCAATGGGTATTTCAGGACAATTAAAGAAAATACTGTTTTCATAGCCGGGTACCGAAAAATACTGCACATAATTGCCATCTGATTTATTTAACAGGCCCTTTTTAACACCTTCTTCAAAAAGAGGTTCCAGGGGTTCCCCTCTTCCCCAGATCATAAATCCCTCAATCAACTTCCCACTCATCAGTGTCTCACCCGCTTGATCATTTATCCAGCTCTTAAACTTTTCCAGATCAACATTCCCCATGGCAAAGCGAAGAGATGTTGCCTGTTTTCCGGCATCTTCCAGCATTGAACAGTCCGCATCATAGGCCACATCAGCATCGCCAGTGGCATCCAGAAAGTAAGAAGCCTGAATTTCATTCCAGCCGCCCTTGTTATAAAGCTGAACAGAATAAAGAGAATTCTCTTCTTTTGTACAACCTGTAAAAATGGTATCATAAAGAATCTCCGCACCGGCTTCCAGGACCATATCCTCCAGCACAATTTTGAGTCCCTCCGGAAAATACCATCCGTTGGTCCCCTGGGCGGTTCCTCCCCATCCATATCCATGCATTCTTTTGATGAGTTCTTCACACATCCCTTTATTTACAAAAACATTGTTTACCGAAGGACTCATCCAGGGAGTGACCATACCGCCGGTTGCCAGACCACCCAGAAAGGAAGCTCTCTCTACCACCAGGGTTTTTAATCCCTGCCTGGCGGCAGACACTGCAGCTATAGAACCTGTGGTTCCGCCACCGATTATAACCAGATCATAAGACATGTATTTACTCCTTTTGTAAAAAATAATCTCTTATACGCTGTCTTTTTTGTCTATCAGAAATATGGGCGAGCCAATCTGAAGTAAGGGGCTCACTGTAAAAACCCTTCGAGAGGAAAGTAACCAGTTCCTCAACGATGAGATGATGATCAAAAGCCAGGGAAGGAATTTTATCCAGTGAAAACCAGCAGGCTTCCTCGGCATCATCATAGCCCTGCACAGAAGGACATTCTTCGTCAAGAAAAGTGTAATACACCGCCCCCACTGTATGACCGCGGGGGTCCCGTCCCGGCGTGCCAAAAGCCCGAAAGGGTATCAAAGGAGAAACCTTTAAACCCGTTTCTTCCTCAAGCTCTCTCTTCGCAGCATCGTACAGATCTTCATCCTTATCCACAAAACCTCCCGGAAAGGCATAACCCCCCTTGAAAGGCTCATTCTTTCTTCGAATAAGAAGAATATAAAGAGTTCCCCCTTTTTCCGAAAGGGTTATGATATCAACTGTTACAGCCGGTCGGGGATATTTATACGTATACATGGAAAGCCGCCCCTTGTATCATGACAGAACTACCACCTGTTGACCGGCAAACCTCCCCGGGCATAGTATTCGATGGGTATTTCTCAGGAGCCATTGGTACCATATATATCAACTGACACTTTCGATAAAAAGGTGCTGGAGCTGGTGGTCGGATTCGAACCGACGGCCTGCTCATTACGAGTGAGCTGCTCTGCCGACTGAGCTACACCAGCTTGTGCGAACTTATATAATAAGGCATTTCTACTGGTTGTCAATATCTTCATCCTGCCTGTCTCTCGTCAGGAAGAGGAAATCTTAAAAGATTTAAACATCAATATAAAGTTGAACAACAAGATGTTAAATACCAATACATAAAATTTATTTGAAGCCATGAGACTCAACCATCCTTCTTGAAACACCCTTTCATAGTAAGGAAACCTGAGGAACCAGCCCAGCCACGTCAAAAGAATCGCTATCATAAACAGGCGTTTGGCAGGAGCTACAGATATGGACAAAAGATATGCCGTTATACAACCCAGGAAAAGGAACGAGAAGAAGTAGAAATCCCCATGGAAAGGCACAAAGAAAAAAGGGAAAAGCAGTACTGCCACGGCAGGTAGCAGAAAGAGTATAAAAGAGGGGATTGAGAAATACCTCCTGTCCTGATCGGTAAGCAGGTAAGCCTGTATGGCGACGACAGGCAAAAGAATAATGAAGTAATGGTCCCAGACGATAGGCGGAATCAAAAAGTTCACCATCATCACCAGGGAAAAGAAGGTGAGCCGGGATCTCTGGCTGTGATGAGAAAGGACCAGAAGTTTCCTGAAACAGAATCCTATTAATATTGCTGCGATTCCATAAAAAGACCATTGCACAACGGGCAGCGGAAGGGAAAGCAGGGCATCCGGCACCCCGGTACCATCGGTAAAATTTCTCAGAAGAAAGGCAGCCAGGGATTGATTTGCCGGATCGATATGAAAGCGTGCTCCAAATTCATACCAGGCTGAAGAACCGAACTCCATCCCTGCCAGCACATTTAAATATTCCAGGTGAGTTTCCCATCCAGTAACCGCAATGGCAAAAATATTGAGGACCACCATCCAGATGGCAAAATCCACCAGGTATTTCCAGTTCTTTCTTTCCAGCAGCAGTATGCCCATAAAAAAAGGCAGCATTTTTATCATTCCGCCAGCAGCTATAAGGAAAGCCAGCCAGTGGCCGCGTTCTTTTTGCCATGACAATAAAATAAGCGTGTAGAGGAGCAGAAGAAAGGCATTTAATTGACCGGCAGTAAGCGTTCGAAAAAGGGGATGAGATACTGCCGCCGCTGTTATAAAAAACGCTCCCCACTTTATAAAACCGCTCGGGAAAAAGTGTCTGAGCAACAGCAAAAGGGAGAGACCGATAAAAAGATGATTGAGAACAAACCATATCTGAGCGGCATAGTCAAAAGAAAAAAAGGACAGGGGAAGAAAAAAAATACCTGAAAAAGAAGGATAGACAAAGGGATTGATACGCTCAAAACCTTCATACCGTGCATATTCAAGAAATAAATGCGGATCATAGGGATCGAGACCATACCGGATCATTTTTGCACCCAGGTACATGTGCTTAAAATCATTGGTGTGGTAATGACGCCAGGCGCTGTAGATATTCTGGTACGTATAAATTGCTAAACCTATCAGAAGACATACAAGAAAGATATGCGTGGAAGAAAACCACCGGCAAGAAAAAGCTTTTGTTTTATCCATGAGCAAAGAGATTCCCGTTTATTACAGCGAAACGCTTTTATAAAATCATTTTTTAAGCAACTATCAAGCAAATAGCAAAGGTACCCGACAACGTTTATCTTTATTTTCCATAACAAAAACGTATAATTTCACATTCACATAATTATAATAAGAAGGAAAAAATACATTGCCTGAATCACCTGATAAAAACAGAAATGAAGAACGGTTTTCCGTTCTGATAGATGCCGATAATGCCCAGCCTTCTCTGATAGGACAGATACTCAAAGAGGTATCACGTTACGGAAAAATCACCATTCGGAGAATATACGGAGACTGGACGACTCCCCAGCTTGACTCCTGGAAACGTCTTCTTCCCCAGCACGCGATCCAGCCTATCCAGCAGTTTCAAAATACGGTTGGGAAAAACGCTACCGACAGTGCCATGATTATAGATGCCATGGACATTCTTTATGACGGAAATGTGGAAGGTTTTGCCATTGTCTCCAGTGACAGCGACTACACCCGCCTGGCGATACGCATCAGGGAAGCCGGCAAATTTGTGATAGGACTGGGGCGCCGTCATACGCCTGCTCCTTTTGTAAAAGCATGCGATCAGTTTGTTTATACGGAAAACCTGGAAAAATCTTTTCGAACGTATTCCCATCGAAAGAGGTCTTCGCGGACAAAGGATGCTTCCGGTAAAGGATCTTCAAAAGGCGATGAAGGAAGCTTTGATGATGAACTTTCCCTGGTGGAACAAGCGTACGAAATGGTTGAAGATGAAGACGGCTATGCCTATCTTTCTGAAATAGGCAAAGCACTCAGGAAGCTGGACCCTGCTTTTGATCTGCGCACGTATGGATACTCTCAGCTATCCAAGATGATCAAAGCACACGGATCGGTCTTCGAACTGATCCAGAACAAAAATAATGGCCCTTCTCCTGTTTACGTCCGCAAGAAAGAAAGTGCCTCCTGATTGTTTTCATAAGAATCAGGAATCTCTCCTTCTTCATTTCTCCTCAGTAACAGATTTCAATATTCTTGCTCATCCGTACTTATTTTTAATGTAACATTTCTTCTGTCATTCTTTTTACCTGCTTTATTGTCAAAAAAAGGAAAATGTGGTATAAATAGAAGAGGAGGGGATATAAAATGAACAAAAAACAGTTGTTCTTGAGAAGCTTTTATATCCTCTTTTTTACCTGTTTTCTTCTCTTGACTCTTTTTTCTTCTTCCCTCCATGTTTCGACAAATCGAATAGAAAAAGAGGTCGTTCAGGGAGAGTCTCCTTCTACCGAAACCATTACCGTGAGAAACAGGGGGGATGAAGAAATCAGTTATTCCTTAAACACCCGAAGCAACTGGATAAGAATTCAGCCCGGACGCGGAAGCTTACGTCGCAACCAGAATAACCGCCACCGCATTCAATTCAGCACACGCAATTTGCGTCCCGGTGATCATACCGCCACCATAGAAATCCAGTCTCCTTCTCTTTCCCGGTCTGTAGAAATCAAAGTATCGGTGACTATCCTGGAGGAGATCACACTGGAAGTTTCTCCCTCCTCCATTGAACATACAATTCGCAGAGGAGAAAAAATATCCCATCAAAGACTTACCATTACATCCAGCGGCAGACAATCAACATCTTATCGCATAAACACCAGTACAGCGTGGCTCACCATCAGCCCTTCTTCGGGCAATATACAGCAGTCACGTCGACAGAGTCATCGCCTCCAGATAAACACCTCCCAATTACGCGCAGGAGACCATACAGGAAGAATTACCATACGGGCACCTGGCGCTGATAATTCCCCCATTTCTATTCCCGTCAGGATAAAGGTCGATGATACCCCGCCCTTTGAGGTTTCTCCGCAACAAATAAGTCATCGTATTCGAAAATATCAGGGACTACCAGATGAGACCATAACCATCCATAACAAGGACAATCAAGCCCTTTCCTATCGTGTTCAAACTGATTCCCGATGGCTCAATGCCACCCCGCACCGGGAACGGATTTTAGCCAACCGTTCTGAAGAAGTGAAAATAGAATATGATCTTTCTAACGTCCAGCCGGGGACCCGCCGGGGCACAATTACCGTGGAAACACGTGATACACCAAGACAGCGCGTGGAAATACCTGTACGCATCTCTGTCATCCATGAGGAATTAATCCGCATAGAGCCCGAAGAGCTGCATCGTAGTGCCAGGGGTGATAAAAATAGAGGACGCACCACCATCACCATCCATAATAACTCCTTTGAACGTTTAAACTTTCGGGTCCCCCG
>PWGE01000207.1 GCA_003554345.1 Candidatus Sumerlaeota bacterium
AAAAAAAAGCCACAGAAATAAGAAAATTATCACGCAAAGAATCAAAAGGAGACTGAATGGGAAAGAACAAAGAATGTATCACGCGAAGCTCGCCAAGCCCGCAAAGTCATACAAAACAGATAAATAAAAGATGCCTCCAGGCAGAGAAGTATTTTTTGGAAAAGAGAGAAAACCCGGAAAAAGATTGAATCACACAAAGGGAAATAGAAGTCAGAAGACAGAAGACAGGAGTCAGCATGGGAAACAAAAGAAAAGAAAAAGAAATGTATCACGCGAAGCTCGTTAAGCCCGCAAAAACATATATAACAGACAAGAATTTACAGGAGAATACAAAAAAGACAAAAATGCTCGAAAGGAATACATGACAAAAAGGAATATGGATAAGAAAGCAAATCCGCCAGAATGTATTTTCAGGAAGATAAAGAATTCAGGCAAACACATAAGGCTGATCTATCATTGAGGGGGTAACGTAAAAATATAAATCTGCATCATTATTTACCTTTCAGCAGCATTATAATCAAACCAGTTATTTTATCTTTATCTTTGGGATTGCTTTCTGCCACTAAAAGCGTTAACGTAGTTAAAGCTTCCGGAGTAATAGACATTCTCAAAATATCAGCTCTTCTTAAAAACCAGATAAAAGAAAAAGCTCCGCTTCGTTTATTTCCATCTATAAAAGGATGATCTTAACCATAAAATAAAGCAAATGCGCTGCTTTCTCTTCCACGGTAGGATAAACATCTTGTTTGTTAAACGATTAGAATATATTGCCAACAATACCAGCAACCGAATTTTTTTGCTGCTCTTTGCCAAATAATTCTGAGGCCAGGTTTTGTTTAATAATGTTTTGTCTAAAATCATGTAAAGCCCGGCTTAATTCCTCAGCAGCAAAATATGCTCGTTTTTTGGTTGTTCTTTTTTCAGGAAAATTACCTGTATCATAAGCCTCCAGAGAAAACCAGGTTTCGGAAAAAGCTTTAATAAGCTCAATAATATCCCCGGATTTTACTTTATTATTTTTTGGTAAAACCGCTTTTACGCTGGCTAAAGCATGTAAAAATCTATCATGATTTTGAACAATACGACTTTTATTAATCGTATATCCTTCAAGCAAGTGCTGTTTTAGAACCTTTGTTGCCCAAATTCGAAATTGGGTGGCTTGTCTGGAATCTACTTTATAACCGACGGATAAAATAACATCAAGATTGTAATATTCTATATCCCGCGTTATACGTCGTTTTCCTTCTTGTTGAACTGTTGCAATTTTTGCAACTGTTGCTGTCTTGTCTAATTCGCCTGAATTATAAATATTTTTGATGTGACGAGAAATTACAGTTTTATGACGTCCAAATAACTTTGCTATTTGATTTAAATTCCCCCAAACCGTATCTCTTTTAAAATCCCCCTTGAATTCAATCTTACCGCTTTTAGTCTGGTATATAACAATATCCGTTGTTTTCTTCATAGTAACTGATCCCTCGTTGGCTCTAACAGACAGGGTTTTTTACACAACCTTATACTACAAGGCAAAATCTTAAAAAAGTATCTCAAATTAACAGGGGAAGTCTATCTAATTTTCATCGCCTGTTTTATTTTGCAGTGGCAGTTGGGAAGTATCTTGTGGGATTTCTAAGTGATAAGTAATAAATAACAAGCCAAGTAATAAGTAATAGTTAATAAAGATACAGCTTCACCAGTCAGAATGGGAGATTACAGAGAAGAGGGAAACAAAGGAGTCAGGAGTTTGTTAGACAAGATGTAATAAGGATACAAGTTCATGATTCAGGATGGGAGATTACAGAAAAGAAGGAAGAAAAAAAACAGATTTAACAGGAAGAAGGAAAAGACTCAGAGTAAAACATGCTGACGTAGAAAAATCGGTTTCAAAAAAATGCTGCAGTGAGAGACTTATTACCAGGTTGACACGATGAATGGCTCATGACAGAGCAGTAAAAACTATCTCTGACATCACCTTTTCGCCAGGACTGGCTCTCTGCCCTTGATTGAAAAACAATCACCTTTTGATATATTTATAAGTGCTCAACTTATCTTTATTTATGCCTGTGGGCAAAATCCAAGGAGAAAAACGATGCAATCTGTAAAGAAGGTAGTATTAGCTTATTCCGGGGGACTGGACACCTCAGTCATAATACCCTGGCTCAAGGAAACTTATAATTGTGAAGTAATAGCGTACTGTTCCAACCTGGGACAGGAAGATGAACTGGAAGGTCTTTCTGATAAGGCGCAAGCTTCTGGTGCTTCCGAGGTGGTTATTGACGATCTGCGCGAAGAGTTTGCTGCTAAATTTATTTTCCCCGCAATTAAGGCTCATGCAGTATATGAGGATTATTATCTACTCGGTACTGCTCTTGCCCGTCCTCTTATTGCCACAAACCAGGTTCTTTTGGCAGACAGTGAAGGGGCAGATGCTGTAGCACACGGTGCCACGGGGAAGGGAAATGATCAGGTTCGTTTTGAATTGACCTATATGACCCTTTGTCCCCACATAAAAATTATAGCTCCGTGGAAAGATCCCCGCTGGACAATACAATCCCGCTCCGATGCTATAGAATACGCTAAAAAACACGGCGTCCCAATTCCCGTTTCACAGGAAAAACCTTACAGTATGGATGCCAATCTGATGCACATTTCTTATGAAGGCGGGGAACTGGAAGACCCTTACCAGGAATACGATCCTTCCATGTTTCGCCTCAGTAAAGCTCCCGAACAAGGTGCTGATTCAGTGGAAACAGTAGTGATTGATTTTGAAAAGGGAAATCCCGTAGCTGTGAACAATAAGCACCTATCACCGGCTCAGGTAATATCCACTCTTAACGAAATAGGAGCACGACACGGTATCGGCATAGCGGATATTGTCGAGAACCGGCTGGTGGGTATGAAATCGCGCGGCGTTTATGAAACCCCGGGTTGTACTATTCTCCTGCATGCTCATCGAGCTATCGAATCCCTGACTCTGGACCGATCGACCGCTCATTACAAGCAACACCTGAGCTTAAAATACGCCGACCTTATCTATAATGGAGAATGGTATTCTCCCCTGAAAGAAGCGCTTGATGCTTTTTTCGACTTTACCCAGAAATACGTGACAGGAAGAGTAAAGCTCAAACTCCATAAAGGCGGCGTTCATATAGCAGGCAGAAAATCTCCTTACTCTTTATATTCCCCGGAACTGGCAACTTTTGAGAAAGACGATATCTATCAGCAGCAGGATGCCACCGGTTTTATCAAGCTGTATGGCCTTCAAATGAAAAGAGCAGCCGAGGTAAGAACAAAAGATGAATAATACATCCCTTGTGCTGGCCACATTGAATCAGCACAAAGTCAAAGAAATCAGTTCCATTCTTGACCCGGAGATTCCGCTTGTTTCACTTTCGGAAATAAAACCGGATTATGACGATGTGGAAGAAACAGGCACTTCCTTCCAGGAAAATGCTTATATAAAAGCAAGAGCAGCTACAGAAGCAACCGGTATGCCGTCTCTTGCTGATGATTCCGGCCTGGAAATTCGGGCACTGGACGATGCTCCCGGCATCCATTCGTCACGCTTTGAGAAAACTGACGAGCTTAAAATTCAGAAAGTTCTGGATATGATGAAGGATATTCCGTGGGAAGAACGAGAGGCTTGCTTTCGATGCGTGGTATGCTATTTTGAAACTGAAGAAAAACCCCATTTTTTTGGGGGTAAAGTTAAAGGATACATTTCTTTCACTCCCTTAGGAGACAGGGGGTTCGGTTATGATCCCATTTTCTACCATCCACCTTCTCACAAAACTTTCGCTCAACTCTCTGCTCAGGAAAAAAATCGTCTCAGTCACCGTTACCAGGCTTTTGGGAAGTTTAATGAATTCTGGAAAGAAAAAAGACAGGAAGGTTGACGAAGACAGAATCTCAGAAAAGCCTGATGTCTGTCAACATTATAGTTCTGCAATCAACATAAATACCCGGATGAACCATGCTACATTCAACATTACCGCTTACATCCTCTAAAAATATCCAGAAACTTTTTCAGCAGTTTAATGTGCCCCATTTTCCTGAATTCAGGAGGTTGAGATATGACGATAAAGAACTGCTGGAAAGTATGCTTGCCGTTTATGAACCCCTTATAAGTGAGCTTAATTTCACCAATCTCTACTGCTGGGATTTCGTAAAAAAGATTTCTTTGAGTGCTTTTGATACGGCTCTTATTCTCTGTTCTTCGCCGGATAATGGTAATGACTGTTTTTATCCTCCTGTAGGAAACTTAAACTACCAGTCTTTTTTACAAACCCTGAAAAAATACTCCGATAGTCTTCCCCGGCAAATCAGATTCATTGACCAGCTAAACAAAAAACACTTTAAAATGTATCCCCTGCAAGAAGACCGGGATTACTGGGATTATATCTATAAACAGAAAGACCTGGCAACTCTCCAGGGGCGAAGGTACAGTAAGAAGAGGAACCTCATTAATCAATTTTCACGGAAATATTCCGATTACTCCCTCCATCCCATCACTTCGGAAAAAACAGACCAGATGTTGGAGTTTCTTGACGAATGGTGTGAATTACGCCGCTGCTGTGGAAAAAGGTTCGATTGTGATGAGTTCAAGGTGGTCAGAAAATGTCTCAGGGAATGGGATCAACTCTCCTGTGAAGGGGGTTATATTACCGTGGAGGGACGCATAGAAGCCTTTATCGTTGCAGAGCGCCTGAATACCAGTACTGCCGTCATCCATTTCGAAAAAGCAAATCCTCATATTCCTGGCGTTTACCAGCTCGTTAATAAAGAGTATACCGCTCGTTATCTTTCTGATTTTCAATGGATTAACAGAGAACAGGATATCGGTATTCCTGGCTTGAGACAGGCTAAAGAAAGTTACTATCCCTCTCACTTCATCAAAAAATATACAATCGACCTTTCCTGAAAAACACCACTTCCGCGCATTCTGTCACTCCTATTACCTGGAAAGAGAAGAAACGTAGAAGACTGGAGACATCATATTGGGGGCAAAAAACTGGCGTCAGAATGGAAGGGTACAGAAAAGAAAACAAAAGGCCACGGGGCAATTAAAAATCTTTTGGGGAAGAAAGAATAAGATTGCATCACAAAAGTTGCGCAAAGTAAAACTTAAGAAAAAAGGAATTCAGGAAGGAAAGCAAATCCGCCAGAGTGAACTTTCAGGAAGTAGTTAAGGATATTAAAGCCCAGGAGAAGCCAAAAAAATCTCAAGTCGGGGAAATTTTATGGGAAGAGAAGAGAACCCATTTGCAGGCTCTGAAATTTTCTTAGACTTGATTTTATTCTAAACCCTCATATGATATTCCGGGAAGAGTATAACAAGTGAGGGGGTTTTTATGCAAAAGTTATTTTTTATTTTACCGGTGCTTTCTCTACTATTTTCCTGTGCTCTTTTTGATGGTATTGATTCAAGAGAAGAGGTTACAGGCTATCTGTACATTGTCGGGGGCGTTGCTACAAGCTCAGATGCGGAAAATATTGATCCGGAGCTTGATGTGCCGGATGACGGTATTCACTTGAGAAGTGTTTTGATTGCTGATGTTGATGAGCAAACAAATACTATTTCTAACTGGCGTCGGGCAAGAACCACTTTACCATCACATCATTTTGCTAATGAAGGTGTGTTGCACTGGTCATACCTGAATAATAATACCCATGTTTATAATGGCAGATTGTATGCTGGTCCAGCGGCTTATAACGCAGAAGAAAATTCTGTGAGACCCACTGATTTCGTTGTTTGGGCAGATATTGATCCGTCTACCGGCGACCTGAGTGCGTTTGAGCATTCTGATCGTTTACCAGATCCTCCCGGCAATCAAAGAATATCGGCATCCACTATCATGGAAGTGAACGAACAGCCTTATTACTATGTTATGGGTGGTAATACTGATGAGGATGTAACCGACTGGATTGCCTATGCTGAAATCGATAAGGAAACAGGAGCCATCGGTGAATGGTCTCTCGCTGAGACGAAACTCCTCACGCCTGACTGGTTTAATGCGGCAACTAACCATCAGGGCAGACTGATTCATGCGTCCGGACATGGAAGAACAGATCAGATGGCTATAGATTTTGTTACTCCTGATCAAGATGGAAATATTAGTGACAACTGGGGAAATATAACCTATAGTACAGACTATGCACGGCGCTGGGATTATGTCATGCTTGAAGCGTCGGTAAATGAAACGGATTACCTTTATCTGCTTGGTGGTGCCGCAGAGGATGTCTTTGTTACTGACCGTGTAGATTATGGAGTCTTTTCGGATGGAGTGCCGGCAGACTGGGAACAGGGTGAGCCGCTTCCGAGACCAGGAAGACGTTTTGCAGGCGCCGCACTCAACGATACACTCTTTTTGTTCGGCGGTACGGTGGAAGATTCCGATTTAGGTACAGACGATATCTTTATCGGTACAGTGTCCGCTAATGGAGAGGTTGAATGGACAGTATCCTCTGACTCCATGTATCAGGCAAGAACTTTTCACGGCGCAGCGATTTATGAAAAAGAGTGAAGAATATGCCGGAAAAGAAATGAGAAATCCCTGAAAAAGATTGCATCACGTAAAGTAAATAGGAGTCAGAAGTCAGTAGACAGGAGTCAGAATGGGGATTACAGAGAAAAAGAACAGAAAAAGATTTGCCTCATGCTCGCCAGGCCCGCAAAGAAATGCAGAAAGAATGCAAATCCGTCAGATGCAAACTTTCAGGAAGATGTAAATCTTTTGGAAAAAGAGAGAAAACCCGGAATAAGATTGCATCACGCAAGAGCTTGTAAAAACCGAAGTTTAAGATTGTTATAAAACCCGGCTATGGGCTATGATGAAAAAACATAAATCCGTATCGCCAGTATGCATAAAAGAAATATACCCTTAATTATTTTGCCTGATTAACTTACACGGATAAATCTTACATCCTTTTTAAGTCATTATTTTTGTAATTCTTTTTATAAAGATTTTCCCAACTACTATCTATTCTCTTAATTTATCACCTCATCTTAAAGTGCCGGTTCGCAGGTAATGTCTGGATGCTTCAAGCCCTTCTACCCAGTATTTGCAGTTGTAATTTTGAGCTATATATGTTTGCTCCCTGTTTTTATTGAGAACAATATGCCCGAATATTTTTCCCATTATTATTTATCTGGATAACGGTAAATTTTAAGAAAAGTCCGATTTTTAACTTATAAAGAACTTCATGCTTAATATTATGTCGTATTAGAATCCAGGTAAGACTTTATTCCCATTCAAAAACCTTTTGAATGACTGGAGAACCATATACAGCAGCTCCGGTATATACTATGAGATTTGGTAATATTTGAGTTTTTCCCCCTCCATGGGTGTGTCCACAAAGTACGGTCATCTTTTTATGAGGATGTTGAATCATTGCATTTTTGAGAACCGTTCCCGTGGCTTTACAGGCAAAGAAAGGCAACCAATGAGCATTCCCTGGTTTACCCTTGTATAATGAGGCTTCCCTGAAGGGTGGAACATGAGTTAAGACAACAATATGTTCTGAATTGGAAAGAGCTTCCGGGAGAACCTTTTTCAAATGAGAAGCCCCCTCTTCCCCGAGTGTTTGTATTTTCTGTAATAGTCTTTTCTTCGAGAGTCTTTTCAGTTCAGCAATCAATTTAAAATCATTTAACTGTACATGAGATTGATAAAATTCCCCCAGGCGTCCGTCTCCCCATCCTTCATGTCCTATCAAGGCTGTTTTTTCTGTCAATTTTACCACCCCTGAGTTATGGAGCCAGAATAAATTATGCGAGGTATGTACGAATTCTTTTAGATTGGTTCTTACCTTTTCAATTGAACCAAAGTAATAATCATGGTTACCCAGTACAAAATAGATTTGTAAAGTAAGGGATTCCTGCATCTTTTTCAGATAATATAACAAAGAGGGTGCTTGGGCTATATCACCGCCAACAAGAAGGCAGTCAGCATCCTGCTGTTGAAGTTCAGATAAAAATGATTGCAAATTTTCGTTGCTTAGAAATTCCAGATGAATGTCATTAATCCAGATTGCTCTTATCATAGACCTTTCTTATAATACATGCTGAAAATAAGAATACCACCATTATTTAGTGATCAGCTGTCAGTATTCGACGTACAAATAATCCTGTAAAAGTTTTTTAAACTGCCAATGCACGCAGATGAACCACGATTACGAAAGTATTAATAATGTTTGTGGCAGAGACCGGGCATTCCTCTCTATGGGTTGGTAATATCATTACAATATGTCTACTCCCCACCCCGATTTGAATATTTAAGGAACCGGCACATTACAGGTGAAAGGAAAATTCAGGCAAAGGCCACTTGTAATTTTACCGGTTTCTTTCGCAAGCAAAAAAAAAGGCGCCTTCGCTTTTTGCCGCGAAGGCGCCCGCATATCTCAATCCGGCAACGACCTACTCTTCCGCTCC
>PWGE01000370.1 GCA_003554345.1 Candidatus Sumerlaeota bacterium
AAGGAACAACTGGAAAAAGTTGAGAAAAAATATCCTCATCTTATGTATAATATCCGGGGTATGGGTTTGTACCAGGGTTTTAGTGTTCCTTCTCCCTCTCTGAAGTCCCGGCTCCAGGAAATTGCCCTTCAACAAGAATCGCTACTCCTGCTTGGGGCGGGACCTACTACCATTCGCCTCAGACCGGCTTTGATTGTTTCCGAGGATGAAATACGCCTCTTCGGGCAAAAATTACTTTCTTCACTGAATACGCTGGCAGCAGAATAGTAAACCTCAGGTACGGTCTGCATAGAGAGGTGATAAAGAGCCGAAATAATGCAGTGCCTGTATTCCCGCGCTTTTTGAGCTATCGCGAAGAGAGGTGCGCGAATCTTTTCCCCAGGTATTCAAAACATTCCCGAATACTATCGGTAAGATTTTTTTGAGGAGTCCATCCCAGCAACTTTTTGGCTCTGCTATAATCAGCTACCAGTATTGGTGGATCGCCAGATCGTGGGGGTTTTACTTTAATTTTTATGGGATGGGGTAAAAACCGTTTTGCTTCTTCAACCACTTCTTTTACTGAGTTGCCTTTACCCGTTCCCAGATTGAAGATTTCTACTCCTGTTTCTTGAGAGAGTTGTTGTAATCCCAGGTAATGAGCGCTTGCCAGGTCCTCTACATTGATGAAATCTCTGATACAGGTGCCGTCGTGAGTCTCGTAATCAGTTCCGAATAAGTAAAAGGGCTTATCATTTTGACAGGCCCGGTATATATTGGGAATGAGGTGGGTCTCGGGATCATGCCACTCTCCTCTCTCTTTATAAGTGCCAGCAGCGTTAAAATAGCGAAAAATGACCGCTGATATATTAAATGTGTCGGCGTAATCACGAATCATTTCTTCCACAAAATATTTACTCTTGCCGTAAGGGTTGACCGGTTGGAGAGGATGTTCTTCTGTGATTGGAATATGGAGGGGATTGCCATAAACAGCCGCTGTGCTCGAGAAAACGAGCTTGGAACAACCTGCTTCTGTCATGGCATTGAGAAGGGAAAGAGTCCCCCCTACATTGTTGGAATAATATTTGCCGGGATTACTTACAGATTCTCCTACCTGCGAATAGGCAGCAAAATGCAGGACACCATCAATGTCATGTTTCTGTAAGATTTCCACGATCCGGGGAGTGTTCTTTATATCTTCCCGGTAGAAATGATCAGGAACGGCCCATATGTTACCCGTGCTCAGATTATCGCAATATATGGGATTATATCCTTTATCCTCAAGATAGCGGGCAACCACTGAACCAATATAACCAGCACCGCCTGTGACCAGGACGTTTTTCATCTGCGTATGAAATCCTTTAATTCTCTCTGTATTTCCCGTTCCATATCTTTTCGTTTTATTTCTTCTCTTTTATCATGCACTTTTTTTCCTTTAGCCAGGGCAAGTTCTACTTTTACTTTTCCCTGTTTGAGATACACCTTGACTGGAATTAAGGTGAGCCCTTTCCGGGTTACAGCACCATACATTCTATCAAGTTCCTTTTTGTGGAGAAGAAGTTTGCGCTCCCGAACAGGATTATGTTGAGAATAACCCCGGTTCTCATATTCTGGAATATGCATATTATGAACAAATAACTCGGGTCCCTCAAAAGAGGCGTATGCTTCTTTTATGCTGACATTACCGTTTCTAACAGATTTGACTTCTGTCCCTTTCAATACCATGCCCGCTTCGTATGTCTCAATAAGATCATAATTATGCAGGGCACGACGGTTAAAGACAATTCTTCGATTATTGAGTTTGTATTTGTCGATACTCATAAATGAGTTGCCTTTCTATGGTAACCAGAGAACTATCATTATAACTTATTCTGAAAAAATTGATAGAGTGAATCATAGCACAACTCATTGTACGTGATTATCTGCTGATAGAGATAATCGGTACTGATTGAGGATAGGATTATCCTGAGAGATTTCCGGCTGTTTTATGAAAATGATGAAAAGGGTAATAAGGAAAAGGATAAGGATTAATGTGAACCCACTCCCGGTATTAAAAAAATTCTTCCTGAAAAATGAGATATAAGCAATAAACCGGGACTGCTACATAACTGCCTGAAGTGTGGACTTATAAGACCTTAACTTTTTGATAGCTCTCTTTTCAATTTTTCGGACACTTTCCGGGCTCATATTATACATTTCGCCTATGAGCCGAAGACTCGTAGAAACGCCATCTTGCAGACCAAAACGCATACTGAGGATCCGTCTCTCCTGGGGCGAAAGATGCTCAAGCATTTTTTTAAGACATTCCTGCATTTCTTTGGAATATAAGCATGAATAGGCGTCATTATCTTCACTGTCACAGATGAAATCTTTCAAAGCCGTTCCCTGGTGATTTAAGTATTCCATGGAGAGGGTGCCCAGGGCAAGCTGGTATAATTTAGGAAAAATGGGGTGGTCAGGGTTAATTTTATAATCACTTTCTTCAAAGGGAGAGAGGGCCTGGTCTCCGGCCAGGTTTTTCTTGATTCGAGCTACTTCTAAAGATTTTCTTATGGGAACCTTAATTATGTTGGAGTTTTTTAATACATACATTTGAATAGCCTGCCTGATCCAGTAACAGGCATAGGTGGTGAATTTTACCCCCCTGTGATAGTCAAATTTTTTGCTGGCTTTAATCAAGCCGATGACCCCTTCTTGAATGAGGTCGTCTCTGTTAAAACCTTTATTTTTGTAATAGCGGCTTAATTTGACAACCAGCGGGTAATATTTCATTACCAGCTGATTACGGGCTTCTATATCACCTTTTCTGATCCGATCAATAAGTAGCCTTTCTTCATCCGTTACCTTGATCTCTTTTTGACCTAACATAAAAAATTTCCCCCACTTCTTTATTTTACAAAGAGTAGAGCATTTAATATGCCAGTTAATTTTAGCGGGGGAATGGGGTTTTAAAGAGAAAGGAAAATGATGATAAGAATAAAAAATTCAAGAAAATTGCAATGTGCAACAAGAGTCAGGCGATAGAGTTGAATTCTTCTTCCAGGAGCTTTGTCTGATAATGAAGCCGTAAATTATCGATGAGTTCTTGAATGTCACCGAGGAGAATCTGGTCCAGCTTATAGAGGGTTAAGTTGATACGGTGATCGGTTACCCGGTTCTGCGGAAAATTATAGGTGCGGATGCGTTCGCTGCGGTCTCCACTTCCTACCTGGCTCTTCCGCTCTTGTGCCAGCCTGTTTTGTTGTTCGGTTATTTGCTTGTCATATAAGCGGGCTTTAAGAACCTTCATAGCTTTTGAACGGTTCTTGATTTGTGACTTTTCGTCCTGGCAGGATACCACAATACCGGTGGGATTATGAGTAATACGAACTGCCGAATCGGTGGTGTTTACATGTTGTCCCCCTGAACCGGAAGCCCTGAAAACATCTATTCGCAGGTCTTCTGAACGTATTTCAACTTCAACTTCCCTGGGTTCAGGTAAGACCGCTACAGTTACTGCTGAGGTGTGAATGCGACCTCCCCCTTCTGTTTCTGGTATACGTTGAACCCGATGCACGCCACTTTCATATTTCATGCTGGCATACACCTTTTTGCCGGAAACGGAAAAGATGATTTCTTTAAAACCCCCTAGATCTGTGGTGTTGGTACTCAGCACTTCCACTTTCCATCTCATGCTTTCGGCAAAACGGCAATACATTTTAAAAAGCCCGGCAGCAAAAAGAGCTGCTTCTTCTCCTCCTGTACCAGCCCTTATTTCTATGATAATATTGGCCTGATCACGAGGGTCTGCCGGTAATAATAAGATTTTTATTTGCTGTTCCAGCTCTTTAAGTTCTTTATCTCCCTTGTTTTTTTCTTCGGAAGCAATTTCCAGCATGTCAGGTTCGTTTTCTTCTTTTAATATACGCCTGGCTTCCTGAAGATTACTGTGTACCTGTTTATAATATCGTATTTTGTCGACTACTTTTTGAAGATAGTGGTACTTTTTAGTTAACTCCCTTAATTTATTCTGGTCCTGAAGGACCTCATCTGTTGAGAGTTTTTGTTCCAGTTCATTGTACTGTTCTTCGATTTGATTCAGATATTCAATGAACTCCATGTTGTTCCTCATCGTTTTTGAGAGATAGTAATTCTTCTAAAGATCGCAAAGCCACTTCGATTTGTCCTTCATCCGGTTCAGAAGTGGTGATTTTCTGGAACAGAAGACCGGGCTTATTGAGCAGTCTGGACCATAATGACCGGGGGTATCGTGCTGAAAAGCGGATGATTTCGTAAGAAAAACCCGCTACTACCGGTAAAAAGCCTATCTGGATAATGAGCATCAAGCCTCTGCGTATAAGTGGATTAATTTCGCCCAGTCCGGGAAATAAAGTGATAGCAAGATGAGAAAGAAAAGAGAAAATAAAAATACTTATGAGGAGAACTACAAAAATAAAGTTGGTTCCACAGCGGGGATGGGCAGTCTGATAAGGTCGAACGTTATCAGTGTTAAGCTCCTGTTGGTCCTCAAAAGCAAAGACCACTTTGTGTTCGGCTCCGTGATATTCAAAAAGGCGTCGGACATCTTTGAAAAAGGAGATGAAAAAGATATAGAGAAAAAAGACCAGAATTCTCACCAAACCTGCAATCATATTATAAATAAGCGGGGCATCCATTTCGTCCCCTACCGTAAATAATGCAGTAAGACGCGGCAAAACCATAAAGAGAAATATGGCGAGGACAAAAGCGAGAACAAAAGAAAATATTGTCATAACTTTTTGAAGAACGGCTTCCGTTTTTTCCTGTTTCCATCCCAACCAGTTCCCTATTGAAAGGCCCATCCTGGTCAAAAAGTCCGGCGTTTCATCCTCTTCTTCCAGAGCCACTTCTGCAGAGAAATTGAGCATTTTTACGCCAAGAGATAATTGCTCGATGAGATTGGCAACACCCCGGACAAAAGGTAATTTAAAAACAGGAAGACGTTCTGAAACACCCTTATAATGTTTTTTTCTGGTTATAATTTCTTTTTCCGGATTTCTGACAGCTACACTGTATCCCCACGGTGCTCTCAAAAAAACACCTTCAATGACAGCCTGTCCACCGATATTCAGTTTAGTTTTTTTTGGGTCTGCCACAGCTCATTTCTCCTTCCGGGCATCTTCCTTCTGTTTCACAGGGAGCACCGCTGTGATCAAAAAGCACCGGGATTTCTTTCTGCAAAATTGCCAGCATTTTCTCAGCCAGGGACCGTATTTCCCATTGAGCCCTGTTGCAACATCGTAACCTCAAAAAATTCTGGAGAGACCGGGCATTGAATGTTACCACGATATTGGTGGCGGTGGCATTGGGAAGAACGTATCGGGCGTCTTCTGGTGGTATGCCCAGGTCTAGAAGTTTTTTGTAAAGGTTCTGTATTTCGTCCATGCTTTTTTCTAGTGCCTCCTGAGCCCGGGCATTTTCTTTAACAGTGTGTGGTGTAATATAAGGAAAATACTCCCTGAACCTGACAAATCTCTGGGATTGCTGGGAATAAGATGCTATGCGGTGACGTACCAGCTGATGGGTAGCACTGCGACTGATTCCGTTGATAGCAAAGGTAAACGTCACATGTTCTAAAACACTAAAATGTCCGCTACCTACAACTTTATTTAATAGCCTGTTAATAGATTCCCGGGAAGAGGGATTATTCCATATAGAGGAGGGGGGATTATGAGAATAACAGGTACGGGCTGCTGTAAAAACAGTCCTTAGAACTTCTTCTGTATGGGTGAGAAGACGGACATCCATTCAGCATATTCGCTTAATATTTGTCTCCAAACTTTTTCTGAAACTTCTCAACACGACCGGCACTGTCAATATATTTTTGCTTGCCGGTGAAAAAGGGATGGCATTGAGAACAGATTTCAACTTCCATGTCTTTATGAGTGGTGTGTATTTTGAATTCTGTACCACATGCACATTTAACTGTGGCTTCTTTATATTCTGGATGTATCTTTTTTCTCATTGGTTTTGACCTCCTTGGAATCTCTTTATGAATGACCCATTATACGTTATAATATTCAAATCACAATGGTTAGCACTTTGCGAAAAGGGAGAGCGGAAATAATCCATTCTTGAATATCTGCTATTTTAACATGTCTGACTGTAAGAGTTGCCCTGATAAGAAAATAGTTCTATGAAACAAATCAAAGGATAAGAGGTGGTGAAGGCAGTCAGAAGCCAGTTATAAGACTATACAAATTCTACTATGGCGAGCTCGGCATTGTCCCCTTTTCTGCGTGTGGTTCTGATTATTCGCACGTAACCGCCGTTTCGTTCCATATATTGAGGCACTATATCTTCATAGAGTTTCTTAATCACGTCTTTTTGTGAGAGCTTTTTCATGACGCTGTCATAAGAGCTGTCAGGTCCTTTTTTGGCTACGCTCACAAGACGTTCAGTATATCTCTTGAGTTCCTTGGCTTTGGGTACGGTGGTTTCAATGCGACCATTCATAACCAGAGCCCGGGTAAGATTTCTCATCAAGGCTTCACGATGACCCGAAGTTCTACTTAGTTTTCTATGATCTTTTTTATGACGCATTGATAGACTCCTTCAATATCTTTGATGCAGCTGCGATTAGTATATTAAACGATAATTAGAACGTTTTTTCAGCATTTTGAGCTGTTGACGTTCTTTTTCTCTAAGCTCTTCTTCCAGCTTATTGGGTTCCATGCCTAAAAAGAGATTATAATCAACGATGGCTTCTTTGATTTCTTCCAGGGACTTTTTTCCGAAGTTTTTAAAGGATAACAACTCTGCTTCTGTTTTTGATACCAGGTCTTTTATTGTGCGGATATTGGCTGTTTTCAGACAATTTTTTGCCCGAACAGATAAATCAAGTTCTTCGACGTTTCGTTGCAGATTATTCACTTTTTCCTTTAAATCACTCAAGTCGAGCGGCTCATAAACTTCTTCTTCTTCGCTGAATTCAAGAAAGATAGATACGTGATCTTTAATGATCTGTGCAGCATAAATAAGAGCTTCGTCTGGCGCTACCGTTCCGTTGGTTTCAACCTCAAGAGTGAGGCGGTCAAAATGGGTCTTCTGTCCGATCCGGGCAGGAGTTACTGAAAAAGTGGCATTTTTTACCGGAGAAAAGATAGAGTCAACCAGGATGACCCCGATTTCATCTGTTTCCTTTTCTTCCATGGAAACATAACTTCTTCCCAGGACTACTTTGATTTCAACGTCAAGCTCACCTTTTTCATCCAGTGTGCAGATGTATTGCTCGGGGTTGCGAATTTCAAGAGTGGTGGAGTCATCAACTTCCAGATCATTACCGGTTATTTCGGCAGGACCTCTGGCATTTAAACGAACAATATGCTCTTCGTTATCATTTATTTTAAATGTTAATCCTTTCAGATTGAGTATAAATTCTTCTACGTCTTCATACATGCCGGGAACGGTTGAAAATTCGTGATAAACATTGTTTATTTTGATGTAGTCAATAGCAGCCCCTTTGATATAGGAGAGGAGCACCCTTCTGAAAGCATTACCGAGAGTGGTTCCAAAGCCCAGTTCGAAAGGTTCGATGTAGAATTTACCGTACGTAGCAGACAGTTCTTCGACGTAGAAACGCCGGGGCACAACCATTTGTTTGAAATTTTTTATGTCCAGATTTTTGATATTATAGTCCATTCAATGAACCCCTCCTCAGGTTATTTTAAGATGTTTATTTGGAGTAAAGCTCAACAATGAGATGATCCTGGATTTCGTATTCAATGTCTTCCCGCTTGGGATAGGAAAGAACCTGAGCTTTTTGTTTTTTAAAGTCCATGCTCAGCCAGTAAGGAGCTGCCTGATTTTTTTCGGCGCTTTCCAGGCTTTCCATTACGAGTGGATTTTCTTGCATCTTTGGTGATAGGGATATTTCGTCATTGATTTTGACGAAATAAGAAGGAATATCATATTTCCTGCCATTGACACGGATTTGTCCATGGGCTACCATTTGCCTGGCAGCATCACGGGAAGATGCCAGACCCATTCTGTATACCACGTTATCCAGTCTTCTTTCCAGTAATTGGAGCAGCATTTCACCGGTTACTCCGCGCATGGATGATGCCATGAAAAATGTGTTGCGAAATTGTTTTTCTAATAAACCATATAATCTCTTTACTTTTTGCTTTTCTCTTAATTGCATGCCGTAATTTGTCAGTTTTTTGGGACGTAACCCGTGGTCTCCGGGAGGAAAACTCCGCCTTTCAAATGAACAACTGGCGGTCTTACATCTGTCTCCCTTGAGAAATAATTTTGTCATTTCTCTTCTACAAAGTTTGCATGCAGGTCCTGTATATCTTCCCACGCTCTAATCCTCCTCGTTATCGGTTTTTATACTCGACGTTTTTTTCTGGGTCGGCAACCATTGTGAGGGATAGGTGTTACATCACGTATCCCTGT
>PWGE01000298.1 GCA_003554345.1 Candidatus Sumerlaeota bacterium
GAGGGTGTAGACATATCGCCTTCCAGCTCGCGCAGGTCCTTGAGAAACAGGTCCTCCCGAATACCGAATTCAGCCGCCAGCCGCTGGAGTTCACAATTTCCACTGCGACCACATTTCAGACAATCATTGGGATGATTGGAAAGAATAAGTTCCAGCACAGTTCGCCGGATATCTATTACTTCTGCAGCATTGGTGATAATATCCATACCTTCCTGTACGGGAGTGCAACAAGCTCTGGGCAATTTTGAAGAGCTCTGATCTTTGACAATGCAAATCCCACAAGAACCGGATGGCTTTAAATCGGGATGGTAACATAGCACCGGAATCTTGATCTGAGCCGTCTTGGCAGCTTTTAAAATAGTTGTTCCCTCAGGAACAGTTACCGGTACATTGTTAATTTTCAGGGATATCTCTTTCATTTTTTTAAAATCCTCCTGCTTGAACTTCCTTATCAACCAAAAGAAATGGCATCAAACTTGCATGCCTTGTAGCATTCACCACATTTGATGCATTTTTCCTGAATTATCTCGTGAGGTTTGCGTTTTTCACCAATAACAGCATCTGAGGGGCAACGCACCTTACACAGGCCGCAGCCAATACACTGCTCAGAAAGGATGTTATAACGAACCAGATCGCGGCATTTTTTAGCTCGGCAATGTTTCTCATCAATATGTTCTGTATATTCATCTTCAAAATACTTCAGGGATGACAGGACAGGGTTAGGGGTAGACTGTCCCAGTCCACATAAAGAGGCTTTTTGCATGGTTTCTGAGATTGTTCTCAATCGATCAATCGCGGTGGGAGTAGCTAAACCCGAGCTGATTTTATCCAGATATCCAAAAAGCTGTTGTCCGCCAATTCGACAGGGAGCACATTTACCGCATGACTCATCTACGGAAAACTGCAAGTAAAACTTGGACACATCAATCATGCAGTCATCTTCATCCATCGCAATAAGACCACCTGAACCCATAATAGAGCCCAGCTTCGACAGATTTTCATAATCAATAGGAGTATCCAGGTCTTCTGCCGGAATCATCCCTCCAGAAGGTCCACCTGTTTGAGCCGCTTTAAATTTTTTGCCACCTTTGATACCACCGCCAATGTTAAAGATAACTTCTCGAAGTGACGTTCCCATGGGCACTTCTATCAAACCCGAATTATTGACTTTTCCAGTCAGGGCAAAGACCTTGGTTCCTTTTGAATCACCGGAACCAATAGAAGCAAACCATTTCCCACTTCGCAACATAATTACAGGTATATTAGCCAGGGTTTCGACATTGTTGATACAGGATGGCAAATTCCACAGCCCCTTTACAGAAGGAAAAGGAGGACGTGGTCTCGGCATACCCCGATCACCTTCAATGGATGCTATCAGCGCCGTTTCTTCTCCGCAGACAAAAGCACCAGCTCCCAGCCTTAATTCAATATGAAAAGAAAAATCCGTACCCAGAATATTCTCACCCAACAAGCCATACTCCTCTGCCTGGGCAATAGCCTTATTCAATCGCTTAATGGCTAAAGGATATTCGGCACGGATATAGATATATCCCTGCTCAGCACCTATTGTATAGCCCGCTATCGCCATCGCTTCCAGAACAGAGTGAGGATCTCCTTCGAGGGTACTACGATCCATGTAGGCACCGGGATCGCCTTCATCAGCATTACAGATAATATATTTGGGCTCTCCTTCCGCCTGCCTGGTAAACTTCCACTTCATCCAGGTGGGAAATCCAGCCCCTCCTCGCCCTCTCAATCCTGCCTCTTTCACCTCTTCAATAACATCATCGGGGCTCATTTCAGAAAGAACTTTTGCCAGAGCGGCATATCCTTCACGCTCTATATAATCATCAATCTTTTCCGGATCAATGACTCCACAGTTACGCAAAACAAGGCGAAATTGACTTTGATAAAAATCGCTGTCGGGTAACCGGATATTTTCCTTGGCCGGCGGCTCATATAAATACTTCTTGACCGGTTTATCCTGCCCGAAGTGCTCTCTAACAATTTTTGATATATTTTTCAGAGAAAGATTGTGATAAAGATGTTCGCCTGGTTCCACCTTCATAAGGGGACCCTTTTCAGTTACCTGCTCACATTCACCCATAACAATCTGCACAGTATCCTCTAATCCCTGTTCATCAACCTCTCTCATAAAGGCTTCATATATTTCTTCACTTGTCCGCCCGCTACAGTCTTCCTCACAGGGGCAGATAATGGCATAATATTTATAATACGAGGTCATTGGCAATTCCTCCTTACTGCTTTTCCCAGATATCAGGTGCTGGACGATCAACTACATGCCCATCCACCAATTTTCTATGTACCAGGTGTTTGACAACTATTTTTTTGGCAATACCTTCATCAACATTCCCATAAATTATCGTCGGCATATCTTTCATCAGGACCTCTACATTTGGCTCACAGTAACAGTAACCCATGCAACCGGTTCTTTGAATTTCATAGTCTTTTATGTCATGCTTTTTCAACTCTTTTTCTATGACCTTTACGGCATCTTCAGCACCGGCGGCAATACCACACGTCCCCAGTCCCACGCGCAATATAATGGAACTCCTGGACGAGCGACGCAGCTTATCGCGCAGTTTTTTCAGAGAGTCTTTATCAAGTTTTTTCATGGTGACACCTCTTCCCTGGTATATTGAGCCAGGATTTCTGGTAAATCATCTTTTACCACCTTCCCAAAAACCTTACCATTAATCACAATCGCCGGGGCCAGGCCGCAACAACCTATACATCTGACCGATTCTACAGAAAAACGCCCATCATCTGTCGTTTCTCCCTCTTCTATACCCAGCAGATTCTTAAGTTCTTCCAGTAAATCTTCCCCACCTTTCAGATAACAGGCAGTTCCCATGCACACAGAAATTTGATAAGCACCGGGTTTGACCAGTTTGAAAAAATGGTAAAAAGTAGCCACGCCGAATATCTTCGCCAGCGGCACTTCCAGTTCCCGTGAAACCTCATGTGCTACATCACGGGGAATATATCCATATATCTCCTGTACCCGATGCAGGACAACAATAAGATTTCCCGGCTTATCCTTCCACTCTTTTATAAAGTCCTTCAAGTCTTTCTTTAGCTTGACTTTAGCAGCCATGAGATGACCTCCAGAAAATTTGGATGAACTTATTATGGACTAGGTATTATCCCATAATTTATTGAAAAAGGAAGCAATCTGTTAAATTTTTATCAAATAGCACCATGATTTACCGCCAGAAGAGTATGGCAATCTTTTTGAATTGGATCAGAAAACTCATGTGACTTCCTGTATCAGATATTAATGGTCTTCATGAAGGTACTGTTGTAACTGTAGAAAATACACAATATCCTTCTGACGAAATAAACGGTCACTCATTACCACCAGTATTCCTTCAACTTCCTCATAACGCTCTTTATGGAGTAAAGCCATGGCATATCCCCAGTAAACATCGTTGGTATTTAAAGAAGAAAGCACATATTCATATACCTCTATCGATTGCTCATATTTCTGATGCTGGTTCAGTATATCGGCATATCGACTACTGGCATCATAATAATGGGGAGAGAGATTGAAAACTTTTCCCAGGAGCTCCAGTTGTTCAGGGCGGGTAGGAAGCCTGGCAATCAAAGTTTCGATTTGCTCTTGAATGTGCTCAGCCTCTTCTTTCTCACCTTCCAACTTTGCCAGGTGATATTCTGAATCAAGACGGCGAATCTTTTCAGGAATACCCGAAAATTGCCTCTCTTCCCTATCCTGCAGGGCTCGCACCTGTTTATAAAGACTGCGGGCAATAAGTTCCCGTCCCGTAAAAGCCATTACCACCACAGAAAGAATAATAACCAGTCCGCGTAAAAGGGGGGATATTCGCAAGTGCTTCCAGGTATGGGAAGGAATATTCCAAACACTCATCAAAAAGAAAAATGTGGAGGGAACAATCAACTGAAAAGGAAAACTCATCTGGCTGTTCAGTAAAAAAAGACTGAAAAAACCCATAATAAACCAGTCTCTCTTTTGCCATCCCGTACGGATTCTATAAAAACAAAGATATAAAAAAATCAGACCTCCTACGAGTCCCAACTCGGTGAACAACTGATAAACGTCATTATGTACAGCATTGGTAAATTGTCCGGCATAGCCCAAAAACTCGGGATTGCGAAGGATATAGGGAGAAATATAACGAGGAAAAAGATAAATAAAGTTATTGAATCCTGCACCACTCAAAGGGTTTATTAAAAATATCTGTCGGGCATTTTCCCAGATAATGGCACGGGTCGGTCCTCCCAGGTGCCAGCGTTCCGAAGCAAAAGCCAGTTTTAAAATACCACCAGACAGAGGATTAAGCGGATGGTTGAACGCCCAGAATGACACAGCTCCTACCGCAATCACCACTAAAATACTCATTTCCCGGGGTTTATAAAAGAAAGAACGATGCCCAATCACCAGCACCATGAAGAAAAAAAACAATGAAAAAATAGCCGAGACAGACCAGGAGACAACCAGCGCCAGTGTCCATATGGCGACGACTCCTCCCCATAGATACCTCCTGCGTCGAACCTGAAGAAAACGCATCACCATAAAGGGGAAGAATAAACACAGGATACCTGCCAGGAAATCAGTATTTCCCAGACTGCTCTGGATATAATCCCGCCAATCACCCAGTGTAGGAGCTATTCCAAGCACAACGGGATCAAAATCATACAGGCAACTATAGTAAAGTTGCCCCATGCCCAGCAAGGCCATGGCAGTCACTGATATGATCACAGCCAACCGGCATTTGGCACGTAATAATGGGGTTTGAACCTGGATAAAAAGAAAAGCCAGTAAAAATTGAAAGAGAAGCACTATACCCGCCCGAGAAGCCAGTACGGGAGAAGAAGCCCATATCGGGCTGAAAAGGGCGTAGACTACAAAAACGGTCAAGGTTAAAAAGGGAACGGAAAGAGAAAAACGCCAGCGATTTTTACAAACAGCCAGAGAGAATACACCCACACAGGACAAAAGTATTAATACATATTGCTTGGGAAACTCAAAGGTGTCTTCCAGAGATCGAGAATACAGAAGAGGGAAAACTAAAAAGAAGTAAAGAACAAGTAAAGAAAGAAATTTTTGAGAATAGATTTTAGTCTGGTTTATCAATAGCAAGCACCAATTCTCCTTTCCATTGAGGAGAGGGTTGTATCTGCAAATAGTCCTTCAACATGTAAGTTCTTTCCTCCTGAAAAACCTTTGTCATTTCCCGGACCAGACATATCTTTCTATTGCCCAGCACTTCATACACATCTTCCAGCGTCTTTTGCACCTTATAAGGAGAAAGATAGAAAAGCAACGTCGCTTTCAAACCTTTCACTTCCTCCAGGGCCTTTTTACGTTTCCCCCTTTTTTCCGGCAAAAAACCACCGAAGAAGAATTTATCAGGAGGCATAGCACTGAGAATAAGGGCATTTGTTACTGCTGTAGGTCCGGGAATTATATCAATGTTATACTCCTTTTCTTTCAGGTAACGTACCAGTTTATAGCCTGGATCAGAAATGACGGGCATCCCTGCATTGGTAACCAGCCCCACTTTTTTTCCTTTTTGAAGCAACCGGTCTATTTCAGGTATTTTTCGCTCCTCATTATTTTCAGTGTAAACTCGCAGAGGTAACCGAATGTCATAATGGGAGAGGAGTTTACGGGTACGACGGGTATTTTCGCAGTAAAGAGTATCCAGATCTTTCCGCAAAACATCCAGCGCACGCAGGGTTATATCCCTTATATTGCCGATAGGTGTCCCAATGATATAGAGGGTTCCCTCCTGGTGGGTTGTTTTTCTGTTCATAGGTATTTAAATATTATAAGGAAATACAATAAAAAAACAGGATTTAATATGCCGATAATCCGTGTGCCGGAAGCCCTGGAAGCCCTCAAAAAGGGTAAAATGCTCATTGTAATAGATGATGAGGACAGAGAAAACGAGGGAGACTTTGTCTTTCCAGCGCAGGGCTGTACTCCGGAAAAGGTTAATTATATCACCAAGTACGGTCGCGGTCTGGTTTGTGTCGCCCTTTCATCGCAAAGAGCCAGAGAGTTAAATCTTAACCCTTTGACCCCAGAAAACACCTCTCCTTATCATACAAATTTTACCGAACCTGTTGATGCCAGGGGAATCACCACCACCGGAATATCTGCTTTCGATCGTTCCAATACTATCAACCGTCTGATCGATCCCTCCGCTCAACCTGACGACTTTGTCAAACCCGGTCATATTTTTCCTCTCATTGCCAGAGATGGGGGTGTATTGAAAAGAGCGGGACATACTGAAGCAGTGGTAGATTTAACCCGACTGGCAGGTTTATTCCCGGCAGGCGTCTTATGTGAAATACTGGATGAAGATGGCACAATGGCAAGATTACCCCAGCTTGAAAAAATATCAGAAAAAACCGGTATCCCTATCCTTACCATTCGAGACCTTATTGAATACCGACGCAAAAGAGAAAAACTCATACACAAACATCTTAAGGTAAAGTTTCCCACCAAATTCGGAGAGTTTGATCTTTATCTGTTTGAAGACGTGACCACAAATGAAAACCACCTTACCCTGGTAAAAGGAGAACCTTTCGGAAAGGACCCTGTTCTGGTACGTGTTCACTCTCAATGTTTTACCGGCGACGTTCTTCATTCTCTGCGTTGCGATTGCGGCAATCAGCTGGAAGAAGCGATGCGCAGGATTCAAAAAGAAGGATCGGGAATCCTCATTTACATGGCTCAGGAAGGCAGAGGAATAGGGCTGGTTAACAAGCTTAAGGCTTATCATCTTCAGGATAATGGCATGGATACGGTAGAAGCAAATCTCAAACTAGGATTCAAGCCGGATCTCCGTGATTATGGTATCGGTGCGCAAATCCTTCAGGAATTTAATATTCGTAAAATTAAACTTATGACAAACAACCCTCGCAAAATTGTCGCTTTTTCCGGTTACGGCATGGAAGTGGTTGAACGTATTCCATTAGAAGTGCCTTCACACCCTCAAAACAGACGTTACCTGCAAACCAAGAAAGAGAAAATGGGACATTTACTTAAAAATATTGAAAAAAATAAAAAATAGGCATTAAAATAAAGATAATTCTGGTGTAAGAAAGGGTTTTTATTATGGATCTTATTGAATTATTAAGAACTGCTGTCCAACAAGGGGCCTCAGACCTTCATATTACAGTGGGAGTGCCTCCCATAATCCGGGTAGATGGCTCAATCAAGCCTATCAGTCCGGAGGCTCCAAAGATTACCCCCGATCTGGCAAAAGCCATGGTTTATTCCATTCTTAATGATTTACAAAAAAGGCAATTCGAAGAGGAATGGGACCTTGATTTTTCTATTGGTATAAGCAAATTAGGGCGTTTCAGGGTCAATGCACACCTCCAGCGGGGCACAGTTGCCGCTGCCTTTCGTTATATTTCCTCTGATATTCGTTCCCTTGAGGAACTGGGTTTACCGCCAGTGGCTGGAGAGCTGGCTTTAAAACAAAAAGGGCTCATCCTGGTCACAGGAGCCACCGGTTCAGGAAAATCAACGACTCTTGCTTCCATGCTGGATGTCATAAATTCCACTTACCCTTGCCATATTATTACCATTGAAGATCCTATTGAATACCTTCATCACCATAAAAAATCGGTTGTTGAACAAAGAGAAATCGGAGAAGATACCAGGTCTTTTCCAGTCGCCTTGCGTCACGCCTTACGACAGGATCCGGATGTTATTCTCATCGGTGAATTACGTGACCTGGATACCATTGCAGCTGCCCTGACAGCTGCCGAAACAGGCCACTTAGTGCTCACTACTCTTCATACCAATGATGTCGTGCAGACAATAGACCGCCTCATCGATGTTTTCCCCCCTTACCAGCAACAACAGGTAAGGGTACAGCTGGCCAGTGTCATTCAGGGGATCCTCTGTCAACAACTGGTACCCCGTCTGTCAGGAGAAGGCAGGGTGGTGTCTACCGAGGTGTTGGTCGCTACTCCCGCAGTCCGGGCTCTTATCCGGGAAAATAAGGGGCATCAAATATATAGCGTCCTTGAAACAGGCCGGGCACTTAAAATGCAGACCATGGACCATGCCCTCAGTGAACTATATAACCGGCGCATTATTTCCAAAAGTGAGTTGCTTAGCCGTACGGTAAAACCTGACGTTGTTGAAAAATTGACAAAAATCTCCTTTTCCAGGTAATAACAAGTGTTGCAGCAATTAGAAATTATAGAAGTCCATTTGCATGAAGATCCCCACTTAAACCTGGTGGTA
>PWGE01000148.1 GCA_003554345.1 Candidatus Sumerlaeota bacterium
ACAGACAATTAACGGGGTGGAGACCTTTCACTCCACAAGAATTGCCAGGCTTGCCTGGCGCACCATCGATGTACAGGATGAAGAGGATAAGATTTCAGATTAAGACTACAAGAAAAGAGTGCTATTTTAATCATTGGTGGCGCTGATGTCTGCATCAGTGTGAAGAACTCCTCTGAAAACAGAATCCTTTTGAAACGCAAAATGGAGCGTTCTTACCCCCAGATAATTCAATATGTCTTTCCACAAATGTGCATTTTAAACATCATTGAGGGCTTTTGTGACGTTGCATGCAACATTCTCTGTCTGGTATTTTATTATCCTGGTTATTCTTTAATTTTTCTTTCTCTTAGCTATCCCTGGAACCTTCATTACGGCGAATTTTCCAGTGTCTTTCTTACGTGTGACCTTTAATTTCCCATTCTGACTGCTGGCGGCTGGCTCAAAAAACACGTAAGTTCTGAATGTTTTCAGTAAAAGAAGGGGTGTACAATATAAGATCAGGCATACTTGTACCCGGAAGTATTCCGCAAAACATACAGAAGACCTGACTTTGCACTGCCAACATATTTCTACTGACAAAGAGGTAAAAACGAAAATCTGCAGAATCTTTCGTCTTAAAAAACGCAGAGTTGCATTGCATGTACTGAAAAGATGTTTGCTCCTTTATTATCCATGCTTGATGTTATTATATTTTGTGATGCTCATTGTATTGCTTGCAAACAACGAGAAGTTTGGTAAAGTATCTGGCAAATTAAAGGGGACCGGCAAACGGAAAAGAGGTGCAAGTCCTCTACGGTCGCGCCGCTGTGATGGATGAAAGTCCCGTTCCATTGCCACTGTGCTTTTTGAAGCATGGGAAGGTTTCGGGAACTGCTCTGCACATCCTCAGTCAGAAGACGTGTCGTTTCCTTTTATAGCAGCTCTTTCGCGTAAAAGGAGATGTTTTTGGTTACGAAACTGTTCATTGTGGCACTATGGTGGTGTCTGTTCTTTTCCCACTCCATTGAATTCACCGATCCCGTTATTATTTCCGGTGAAGGAAAATTTACTCTTTCCTCACATGCCCGCCGAAACCTGGTGGCCACCAATAACGGAAAACTATTTGTTACCTACTGGAGTGAAGATGGCTCTGTGTCTCCCGGTAGTCCATCGCTGGCATATGTTCAGAAAAGAACTTCTTCACGTTCCTGGTCAAACCCCATCAGGGTCAATAAAGAATTCGGTGCCCGCCACAGTTCGCTTCTTCTGACTGACAAAGCCCTTCATGTCACATGGCATGATTATCGCCACTGTTCTTCTCATTCTAACTGGATGGATCAGGTGGAAATATATTACAACAAATTTTGCCTGGAAGAATATCCGGACTCTCAGGGTAATATTCGAATCACTTCTCCTGAAAAACATCATGCTGGAAACAACCGTTTTGTTCCCGTTCCTTTCCTTCTGGATAATGACGAAATCGGGCTGGTCTGGTATGATTTTTATTTCGATGGTCATTGCAGTGAAATTTTTTTCACTGGTACCTCCCGGGGAGATTGGGAAACCGATCTGGAACATTCCACCCTTAATCTGACAAAAGCTGATGAAGAGCGGCCCCCTTATACCATGCCGGACGCTACTTTTGATGGGAAGAAAACACATATTGCCTGGACAGATACCACAAACTGGAAGGGAAATCTGTATTACGGCATCAAGGAAGATAAATCCTTTCGATATAAAAAAGTTGCTTCCCAAACCAGCAGCTATTTTGATCCGCCTCGAATATACGTTATACACGATACTCCCTATATCCTGACAACTGCTTTCAATGAAAACAATGAATCCAGAATAGTAGCTCTGGAGATGGATTCTTCGAAGCTGGAGGTCAGCGCTTCACATGAACTGACACCCTTCGACGGACGTTATAGTCAACCAGTAATGGCGGTATTGAATGATACTGTAACTATAAGCTGGATACATAATAGCAGGAAAGTCTTCCTGGCTCAATTCGCATATGATGATTGGAATGAAACACAAGAGCTACTGCTGTTTGAAAAAAGCAGGAGTGATCAGTCGATGAAGGTTAGCCTGGCAACTGATTCAGAAGAGATATTGTACGCCCTATGGAATTATCAGGGAGATATTTACTTTACTTCTACAGAATTACCAACATCTGTGGAGAATTTCCAGCTGTTTCAATAATTTGAAAAAAATACATGCCAGAGGAGTATTTTCATGAAGTATCTATTGTTCATTGGTATCCTGTGCTGCCTGGGCCTGAGCAGCGGAGAAACATTGACTGAAGAGTTTTCTCATGACTTTAGCTCAGATCCCTATGAAGCCGGTTTTCAATATCACGGTCTCCGTTACGACCAGGGGCTTAAAGAAGAAGCTACGCCACCTGATCCCCCATCTTTTGAGTGGAACGAGGAGGCCAGTGCGCTTCTATGCACCTGGGATTCGCATGAGAATAATGCTGTTTTCGCCAGACAACTGCCTTTCTGGGTAGATGAAACCGCTGATTTTGAGTTCACGTTTGAGTTTGAGCTGCATCATATTGACGCTCATGATTTTCACCAGATCGCTGTTGGTTTCCGCAATCTGGAAACCATGAACTTTTCTCGATCAGGCAGCAATATGGGAGATGAGGACTGCCGATTGATTTGTAAAGATATTGTGGAATGGGGATATATGCCTGCTGAGACTTCTGAATCCTCTCCTCGAGTATATCCTGTAATTGCCACCTCCCGCGGGGATGATTTTATTTTTAACTGGGTCATGGAAACTACCACGCTCCAGACTGAAAAACGCTACCGGGTACAACAATCCTGGGATAGTTCATCACGTCTTCTTGAAACGTCGATGTTCTACCAGGAAAACGAAGAATGGGTGGAAATGACAGGAGAAGATATTAACACACCCCTGGAGTTGCCAGAGAACAGGGGTTTTCAGGTTAATGCACTGGCAGTAAGTCAGTACAAAGACTTTGCCGATTTCTGGGATTTTGGAACACCGGAAGACAAGAATACTGTATCGGGGAAAATCTTTAACATTTCTTATTCAGTTGATCTCAACAAAACCATGATAGAAGACTGGTGTCTGTATAATTAGCAAGAAAATATATCTTCTTCAGGTTTCATATTATTGATATTGCTGTGGTGTTCCCATGGTTAATAGACCTCTCCCATCAGATATCGTTGCCATCAAGAAAGAAAATAAAGCATGTGGAATGAGATGAAATGACAGGTAACAGTATGGACACAAATACAGTGAGACCGATCGGACAAAAAAATCGGATTTGTTTTTGTCAGAAAAATACAATTGTTCAATTGAATCCAGACTGCTAAAATTTATTTTAGAGGGTAGATCTGTGAAAAATATGTTACACACGAGACATAAGAATAAAGAAAAGGCCAGGATGAATAAAAGAATTATTGTGAGACTCTATGCAGCTGCTGTACTCATATTACTTTCAGGAAATCTTTTAGCTGCTGATCCCGGAAACGAATATGAAAGACTGGTCATTTTCGGGCCTAATTTAGCTGAGATTGTCTATAAACTGGGAGGAGAGGATTTCATTATAGCTGTGGACAGTTTCACAGATTATCCCCCGTCTTTAAAAGAATTGCCCCGTAGCGGCACGTTGAGTCATCCAAACCTGGAGGTAATTGTTGAGGAAGAAGCAGATCTGGTCATGATTCAGGGTGATAACCAGAAGTTGAGGGATTTCTGCCGCAAACAGGGTATTGCCTACCGTGTGTATCGGTTGGAAGGGGTGGCTGGTATAAAAGAGGGGATAATGGATATCGGACGATTGCTTGACAGGGAAGCGAGAGCCCGGGAGTTTGTTGATTCTTTGAATAAAAAATGTAAGGAACAGGAAAAGCCTGAAAAGAGGAACCGTCCCGGCATTTTGATCACTCTGAGCGGATTGAGTCCCGAGGTCAATGTGACGACGGTTGGCAAAAATACCTTTCTGTCAGAATTGCTGGAAAAAGCGGGTGGAGAGAATGTTTTTGCAGATATTGGTATTGCGTATCCCCGGGTAACCATGGAAAAAATTATGGTGAGAAATCCCGAGATGATATTCGAAATAATGCCCGGTAAGGAGTTAAGCGATAAAGAGCGTCATCAGCGTAAAAAATTCTGGCAAAGATTTCCCTCCCTGCAAGCTGTCAGAAATGATGAAATTCATTTTTTAACTGAGGATTTTTTATTGATTCCCGGTCCACGTATAGGGCAAACCTACGAAGTATTTCAAAAGCAAATCTCAGAGTATCAGGGCAGGAAAACACAGGGCGACCGATAATGCAGGGGGTTGTTACTCTATATTATAACCTGGCGAAAAGAATCTTTTGAACGAATATAAATGAATGTTTAGTCAGGTTTTTAACAGGAGATTAAAACAGGTTCATTTTGAAGAGATGTTCTCTAACATGTTTGTAAACTGGATTTCTGCAGTTTTTGAAGTTGATTTTACTCCAGAAAGGATTGAGAATGTGTGTTCATCGGGTTTTCTATCAGGTAGACATTTCATGTAAAAAAATCATTTCAATGGGTCTCTATAGTATCTTTTCTCTTCAAAAAAGATAAAATGAGATATAATGTAAATGGTTTCACAAAAAAACAGAAGAAAAAGCATGAAAGAAAGGGATTGCAGAATCAGGGATAACTACCAGATAGATATTGACAATAGTCTGAAAATGGATACAATTTTCCATAACAATACGCGAGGAGCACAATAATGAGCCTTTCGAAATATTTTCCATATGTATGGTGTTTACTTATATTTACGTTGCTTTCTTTTACAGGAGCAACGACTTTCCGCTCGACTACTCTTGAAAAAATGGTTAACGAGAGTGACATGGTGATAGAAGGAACCTGTGTTGAAAAGTCGTCTCGCTGGGTGGGAAGCATGATCATGACGGTGGCAGATATTGAAGTGCATTCTGTTTTGAGTGGTTCACAGAGCAGAAAAGAAAAGGAAGACGAAAAGCTCCAGCTGACGTATGTTGGAGGTTCTGTTGAGGAACCTTTACCTCTGGGACAGAAAATAGAGGGTGGTGTGAATCTGGAAAAAGGTGACCGGGCGTACCTGTTTTTGAATCGAACAAATCCTGACAATCGGTTCTATGCAGAAACCCGCGAGGTGTTTGACCTGAAGGAGGATCCTTTAGAGGTAAAATCCATGGCGCGGGGTGTTTTTAAGATTGAAGAAGGAGAGTTGAAGTTCAACCGCTGGCAGGGCTCTTTCAAAAAGGAACTTTACGATAAATATGCTTCGGCAGAAGTGCGTCAGGAAAGAGATGAGTTGGAAGATCCCCACAAAGGATGGAAGGTTCAACCTGATAAGTTTGTCGGTGCTGTAAGAGACCTTTCCTCTGATGAAAGAGAATGAACTTATGAGGATAATAAGTATGAAAAAATATGCATTCCTTTTTATTGTTGTCCTATCTTTTCTTCCATTTACCGCTTATGCTGCAGCAAACATGCAAATAATGGCGCGGCATGACGCAGGTACCGGAGACCCTTATGATGATTATCTGAAACAGACTGACCTTAAGTGGCACTGGACGCCGGATTTTTATCTTTATCAGGCAGGCGACAGGGTTAGTTACTGGCTTGATGATTTTAGCTGGAATGAAGCCCGCGCAGAAATTCAAAGGGCTATGAATCAATGGAGTGATGTTAGTGGCTCTGACTTTAACTTTGGAGGGTTGCATCCTCACGACTTTGCCCGTGAGCCTTCTATTCATGGTTATGCCGCTCTGGATGGGCATAATCTCATTACTTTTGCTGATAATGACTTTCCCGGTGGGGCCGATGCCTATGCCGTTACAAGTCTTTTTTATTTTGAGGAAGGGTTCGATACCCGTGAAATTGACTGGGATGACCCCCCTCGTGGGATATTAGGTAAAGTAGAAGACCGGGTGTTTGTCACACCTGATGAGGATGAATTCTGGGATTTTGAAGACCTGGTGGATGGCGATATCAGGAATGTGGCAGGTATTCCATATCGTGATTATTATGAACCCGGGACTATCATTGACGCTGACATTGTATTTAATCCGGATCCTGAAGTAGATTTTCAGATCATCCCTGATGACCCGAGAGATCCTGGTTCTTACAGGGGTGTTCCGGATGTCAGGATGTTGGCTCTCAGGGAATTAGGACGGGCTATCGGATTGGCTGATTCTCTCCTGGAAAGAGCTGTTTTAACCTACGAACCTTTCGTTGCTGATGATTATGATAATGACGAAATACCTACCGATCCCTATGAGTTCAGGGAATTGAAACTGGATGATGAGATGGCTATAACCCTTACCTATCCCAAAGATGACTTAAAATCTGGCAACTATATAGCTGGAAATATTCTTGATGGACAGGCATACATACAGGATGATGACTTGCCTGATGATGGCGTTATTATGGCTAATCCTGTATACCTGGGTTATCCCACAGACCGACCGGGAAGACCCGACGTGGTGGATTCAGACCGTGGCCCTATACGCCTTGTGGCCCAGGTTTTTAGCGGGATAGGTAACCGCTTTCCTCTCTATGAGAACGGCGAGCTTGATTTTGCCAATAACGGAAAATATATTTTCCCGAATGTGCCGGAACGTGACGACTGGGTTCTATATATAGAACCAATGGCAGATACAGATGCCGCAGATATCAATGAATATGTTGATGAGTACAGTGGTGATGAAGATTTTTCTGCCCAGTTTTTTGGGGTAGATGAATATTATCTGGACTATTTGCAGGGTTTTGATATTGCGGAAGCCGCTGGAGATTTTGTTTCCAATCATTTCCTGGAAATGTACGTGAATCAGTTTGGACAGTATTCTATTGGAGTCCCGGGTGGTGCTATGGCATTGGGAAATCATCCGTTTCCTTCCCGCAATTATGTCTCCATGAGGGTGGGTGGCAGCCAGAGTAATAACCGTCAGCGTGCCCTGGGAAGTGTGCCTCCTGGTGAAGCTCTTGAACTTGATGATAGTGCAAATACAGCGGATGGTACCTGGCGTACCAACCAGGTAGAAGTTAACCAGAAGAATCACCTGGTAGGTAATACCCTTTATGTGGAATATAACCTGAAAAATACTGCCAGTGTTTCACAGAATGTTGATTTTCGTGTCTTCTGGGATATGGCAATAGGAGCTGATCCCTCTGCCGAGGTGTATAACGGCGATACTATGCAGAGATATACCTCTGCCCGTACCCTGCAAAAAGGAGAGTATCCCCGTACCATTCATTTCCGGGATAGCAGTCCATCAACTCTTGTGCAAACTCAGCTTGATCTTGACCATACAGATGATCCATCCAGAATTTTGCTGGGTGGTTTGCACGATATGCTTGATAGACCACATATTCCGAATGCTGTTGGTTCTTTAGACGAAAATATAGCCATGATTCTGTGCTACGATGGAATCAACCTGGCAGGGAACGAGGAAAAAAGGATACGTATCAGGTATGATATGATGGATTTTGCCGGATGGCGCGATGTTCCATATAATTCCATTACCTTTGAAGATGAAGAGGGGGTGGAGCAGACTTATGAGATAAGTACCGATGAATCCCTTCTTTTTCTGGATAATACCGTTGGGGCTCTGGAGAATATTAATATTTTTACCGATACCGATACCACGGTAGAATATCGTGAATTTCGGGATACTCCCACTCCACCGGTAGAATTCAGGGATGTTTCTGAATATACCCGTGATCCCCACTTGCCGGAACTGAATACTACCAGTCTCAGCGGCCGTTTTGCTGATTTAACGGGGAATGGCTACCTCGACATGGTACTGGCAGGAGGTGTTAATAATGCTTTTAACTTCAGCGGCACCTCAAATCGCCTGATGATCAACGATGGCACCGGTAGATTTGAAGATGTGTCCGGGGAAGAGGGTCGTTTTCCCCACTGGCAACAAGAGGCTACTTATGATGTCCTCCTGGAGGATTTTAATAATAACGGTCATATTGACATCTTTGTCTCTAATTTCGCGGCACCCGGGTTTTCGACAGGTGCTCAAAATCGGCTTTTTATGAACCGGGGAGACGGGTCTTTTGATGATGTGACCAATGAACCTGCAGATCCCGACGATCCTGATTCTCCCACTGTTTTACCAGGAGTGCTTGATGAAGGTCCTTTTGTGGTGGGTGACCCTTCAACAAGACCGGCAGCAGCTGACCTTACCCGGAGTGGCTATAAGGATATTGTAGTGGCTAATTTTGGTTTC
>PWGE01000401.1 GCA_003554345.1 Candidatus Sumerlaeota bacterium
AAAAAGTATATGCCATTCCACCTCCGATGATCAGTTTATCAACCAGTTTGCCCAGGTTTTGAATGACATCAATTTTTCCTGAAATTTTTGCTCCCCCCAGGATGGCAACATACGGATGTTCAGGACTGGAAATTGCTTTGCCAAGATACTCTACCTCTTTATCCATCAGCAAACCAACGGCACGTGCGTTTTCAGGGAAGTGTGTGGCCAGCCCGTAAGTGGAAGCATGAGCTCTGTGAGAGGTGCCAAATGCATCGTTGACATACAGGTCTGCTCCGTTTTCAGCCAGGGCTTTTGCAAAATCCTTATGATTCTTTGTTTCTTCCTTATAATGAAAACGAATATTTTCCAGGAGTAAAATGTCATTTTTCTGGAGCGAAGAGACCTTTTCCTGGCCCTCTGAGCCGATGCAGTCGGAAACAAACTTTACACTGGCATCAGGTAAAAGTTCCTGCAAGCGTTCTGCAGCCGGTTTTAAAGACAGTTTGGGGTCGGGTCCTTCCTTGGGTCTTCCCAGATGAGAGCCCAGAATGGGAATACCGCCCTGTTCTACCACATACTTGATGGTGGGTAAAGCAGCACGAATCCTGGCATCATCAGTGATATTCTGGTTCTCATCAAGAGGGACGTTAAAATCGACCCGAATGAAAACTTTCTTAACTGACAGTGCCAGGTCTTTTACAGTTTTCTTTTTTTTCATAATCCTACTCCTTTTTCGTTTTTATTGTTGTAACTACTCGAAATTATTTCTGGCAGTTATATTGAGCGGTTTCTTGTGTGGCTGGATTGCCTTCTTTGTTCTGAATGTCCTCTCATAGAGATTCTCAAACTTATTGATACACCTTATTTACGCAACTTCCTTTCTTTACCACTATAATTTCAACATATACAACAGGACAATGATTAGTTATATTCTATCATTCTATTGTATTAACTCAAAAGATGAGGAAGTGAATGTAGGGGATAATGATGGCGTGATATTTTTTTGCCATTATAAAGGGTTGAAGATCGTGAAAGAGTGGTTTGGGGGTTTGAAGACTTTTGTTTCTTTTATATACCAGGAAAAATAACCATCAACTAAAAATATTTTACTGGTTTTGTATATTGATAATATACCGGGCAATTGTATCATGTTAAAATATTTACAACGCTGGACATATGATGAATTTTGGTAAAACTTTTATTTATCCTAATGCTTTGATAACTGCCCATAATCTGGCAAAAAATTTTCCTTATCCCAGGGATTCTATAGAGTCAATCCAGTTCAAAAAACTGAAAAGACTGCTCTGTTATGCTTACCGGAATATTCGTTTTTACCGTAATAGAATGAATGATGCAGGGTTTTCTCCTTTTGAGTTTAATGATATGGAGGAATTTCAAAAGTTACCGGTACTTACTAAAGAGGAATATAAATCCTACGTCGAAAAAGAAGTCTCTGTGAATCCAGAAAAATATGATGGGTGGTATAAAGAGAGTACCAGCGGTTCAACCGGCACGCCCATGCAGGTATACAGAACATGGCGGGAAAGATCCTATTCCATAGCCAAATGGATTAGAGCCATACAGCTTAATGGTTATTCTTTTACATTTAAAACCTGTTATGGAGGGTATCTCAGGAAGAATAACCCGGATTCGTGGATACAAGCTTTGGGTATTGGCAGGAGAAAATCAATAAGCTTTATGGGTCCTCTCGATGTAATGATTGAGGAATATAAAGAGGCTGAACCAGATTTCTTTTATGCAAATAAAACTCATATATTTTTAATGGCCAGGGAGATTATGAGACAGAATATCCAGATAAAACAACCTTCTTTGTATGCTGTTGCTTCTGAAACACTTGATGAAAATTCCAGGGCAGTAATTCAAAGAGTCTTCGGCACTTCTAACATGTTTGAAGTTTATGGAGCTATAGAACTGGGGGGCAACCTGGCATTTCAGATGAAAGGAAGAGATGGATTATATTTCAGTCATGATACTGATATTCTTGAACTTGATAACAACGGAACAATGAATAACAGAGAAGGCTTCAGTATCGTTACTGATCTGCATATATGGTCTTTTCCCCTTATAAGGTATCGGTTAGGCGACTGGCTCGAAATGGAAAAAGAGAACGACGATTTTTTTTCCATCATAAAAAGGATCCGGGGACGGGAAGAAGATCTGATATATTTGCCCAACGGCAAAAAATTACCCTATCTTCATTTTTCAGTGATTATGCGCGACTATCCGCATGTTCAACAGTTCAGAATAATTCAGGAGGATATCAAGAGTATAAAAATACAACTTGTATTGCAAGACAGGCGGGAAATAACAGATATTCAAAAAACTCTTACAAAAAAACTCTCGTCTTTATTAGAATGTGATATGTATTGCCATTTTGAATTTCCGGAACAGTTATTACCGGATCCCAATGGCAAACTGAGGATGGTCATCAATAAACTTGACAGGTAAATAGGTTTTTGTAAATGTTAACTATACATGAAAATTAATACTGCATAAAGACATTCCCAGGTTGGTGATGGGCTGTGCTATTGTAGAAATAATAACCTGGGACCGGGTTTTTTAGAATCGGTGTATGAAAAAACGATGATAATTGCCTTATAACAGGCTGGACTGCAGGTTGAAAAGCAGTATCCTGTTAAAGTGTTTTTCAGGGAAACCAGTGTAGGAGACTTTTATACGGACCTGCTTGTTGAAGAAAAAGTGACTGTTGAATTAAAAGTTGTAAAATCTCTTATGCCTGAACACAGGGCTCAGGTTATCAGTTATTTAAAAGCTATAGAAAAAGAAGTTGGACTATTGATACATGCTAGTAATTGACCATTGGAATACAATATATTGAACCGAAATAAAGAAAACCATCTAAAAAATCAATAAATTATATTTATGATAAGCAATTCGGTATCTACTCAAGAGGAAAAAGCATTTTATGTTAGAAACCTGAGTCTTATTTCGTTTGATAAGATTCACCTGTTTCAAAATATAAAATGTCCGTTCTTTTTTCTTTTTCCGGGCAATTCTTATTCTGTCTCTCTCAACAATATAGGTTCGAAGATCGGTTCTTATCAATTTTATTTGTCATCGATATCTGGTGGTCTTATCCTGTCTATTCTTCCCATCGATGTTGAAAATCCGGCTTCTTATCTGTCTTCAGATATTTCTTATCTAGCATACCCTGTACATCAATTTTCAAACCTCAGTTCTTTGACTTATTCTTTCTTTTTCAGCAATTTCATCCTGTCTATCCTGCAAATCGAGGCTCTATCAGAAGTCAGAATACAGAATTCAGTATTCAGTAGTAAGAACAGGCAAAGAAATATTGGGTTTAATGGTTATTAGACAAAATAAAATATGTGGACTCTTTTTTCTGTCTTCCTGCAAGTCCGCCTCTGGCGGATTGGCGTCTTTGCGAGCTCCTACCCTGCGTGAGACAATCTTATTTCTGAGGTTTGCTACTCTTCCTCTGCTTCTCTTTTCCAAAAGCTTATTATTTTCTCCGCGATCTTGCAGGTATCTGTCTGTATTTAAATTCCGTTATGTCTTCTTTGCGACTTTGCGAACTTTGCGTGAGACAATCTTACTCTGGTATTCTTCTCTCTTTCCCAAAAGCTTATTATCTTCTTGGCGATCTTGTAAGTATTTACCGGGATTAAATGAGACTGTTCTGCATCCATTTTATTTGGATCTTCCTGAAAGTCCGCCTCTGGCGGATTTGCGCCTTTGCGTGATGTTTTCTTATTTCTGTGGCTTGTTTTTCTTTATCCCTATCCTGTATATCCTGTTCATCCTGTTAAATTTTATCTTTTCTTTAATTTTTCTCTCTTATCTCTCTTTTCCAAAAGATATTTATCTTCCTGAAAGTCCGCCTCTGGCGGATTTGCATCTCCTTTGCGTAACTTTGCGTGAGAAATTCTTATTCTGGTCTTCTTATCTGCCCCCCGAAATTTTTATCTCTTCTCCGAGTTCTTGGTGGTATTTGCCTGTATTTAAATTCCGTTCTGTTTTCTTTGCGACTTTGCGAGCTTTGCGTGAGGCAATCTTATTCCTGAGGTTTGCTACTCTTCCTCTGCTTCTCTTTTCCAAAAGCTTTTTGTCTTATTTGCGGTCTTGGAGGTATCTGTCTGTATTTATATTCCGTTCTGTCTTCTTTGCGACTTTGCGAGCTTTGCGTGAGACAATCTTACTCTGGTATTCTTCTCTCTTTTCCAAAAGCTTATTATCTTCTTGGCGATCTTGTAAGTATTTACCGGGATTAAATGAGACTGTTCTGCATCCATTTTATTTGGATCTTCCTGAAAGTCCGCCTCTGGCGGATTTGCATCTCCTTTGCGTAACTTTGCGTGAGACAATCTTTTCCCGGTCTTTTCCTGACTCCTTGAAGGATATTTATGCGTATACCATTTAACAAACCCTATTTTACCGGCAAAGAGACCCAATATATTGAAGATGCCGTTCAATCCGGCAAGATATCCGGTGATGGTAAGTATACCATGAAGTGTCACCGGTTTTTCGAAGATCGTTATGGTTTTCATAAGGTGCTTTTAACCACCTCCTGTACAGATGCCCTTGAAATGGCGGCTATACTCATTGATATACAACCCGGCGACGAAGTGATCGTGCCTTCTTATACCTTTGTTTCCACTGCCAATGCCTTTGTATTGCGTGGTGCGAAGATTGTCTTTGCAGACAGCCACCCGGATCATCCTGGCATAAATGAAGAGGAGATTGAAAAATGTATTACTCCACGCACTCGTGCTGTCGTGGCGATGCATTATGCCGGTAGAGCCTGTAATATGGATAAGATTAATTCCCTTGCTGAAAAATACGGGCTCTATGTTATTGAAGACGCTGCGCAGGCGATAGACAGTTATTATAATGGGAAGCCCCTGGGTTCTTTCGGTCACCTTGCTGCATTTTCTTTTCATGAAACAAAGAATATCATTTCAGGTGAAGGAGGCATGCTTGTTATTAATGACGAACGTCTCGTGGAGCGCGCTGAAATAATAAGGGAAAAAGGAACTAACCGTTCTGCCTTTTTTAGAGGCGAGGTGGATAAATATGGATGGGTGGATATCGGCTCTTCTTTTTTACCATCCGATATCATAGCCGCAGTACTCTATGCCCAGCTGCAAAATATTGACCTTATCCAGTCAAGGCGCCGAGAAATATGGAATGATTACGATAAACTCCTTAATCCACTGGCTCAACAGGGATTCATAACAACTCCTTATTATCCCCCCGGTACTACCAACAATGGGCATATATATTATCTGGTCTGTCGTTCAGGAAAAGAACGAGATGAACTCATGACCCACCTCAAAGAACAGGGTATATTAGCCGTATTTCATTACCTTTCTCTTCATCGATCACTGTATTACCGGGATAAACATGATGGACGAACATTACCCAATGCCGATAGATTTTCAGACTGCTTACTACGCCTTCCCTTTTATTTCCAATTAAAAGAAAAGGAAATACAGTATATTTCAAGACAGATTAATGAATTTTATAAAAGAAGACTCCTCTGAAAATAATACCCTGGAAAAGAGGTTTTACATCGATGATACGGGGATGAAGTCGAGATAAGTCCAGAAAAAAGAAAAAACCAGAAAAATTTGCATCGATTAACAGGATGAAGAGGATAAGGACCTCAGAAAAATCTGCAAGAATCAGATTTTAAAGAAAAACAATGTGAAAAATAAAGAAAACCAGGAAAAAAATTCACTCTTCCCGGTATCTTCTTCAGTAACACATAAATTTTCATGATTGGTGGCGCTGATGTCCGCATCAGCGTGAGGAACTCCTCTGAAAATAGACCCTACAAAATATAGTATACGTCGCTATAAAAACTTTCACTTCATGAGTGTATTTCTGCTTTCCCGGGAGCGCCGATCCCCGACTTACAGTTCACTCTGGCGGAATCGGCATCTTATTCTTATTCTGAAAGTTCACTATGGCGGTATCGGCATCTTATTCTGAAAATTCACTCCGGCAAATTCATCACAGGTGGTGCCAGTCCTGGCGCTGGCGTGAGGAACTACCATGAAAAGGTCAGACCTATTCCTTTGGGGACAATCCAGGTCAGATCAATGTGAGGATGAAAATCCCATGAAAGAGAAAGATAGGAATCCTGATGACGGTAGGAACGAAAATATTGAAACCGGGAGCTGAGCTGTTGGTAACGCATTTCATAGCTCAAACTCATGACAGGTTCGAGATCTGAATGGACATATTGAGCACCTATACCTGCCCAGAAACGCGTCAGATAAGAAGAAAAAATATCCCTTTCTCCCCACAGTCTTCCTCCACGCCTGTCGACTCTGCCGCCAATACGCCATCGGTAAGCGGGGGAATAGTAGGCTTGCATACCCCGGTAACTCTGGCGGTCGGAGTGACTCCCCCAGATAGCAAGCTGATGTTCTTCTCTGGAGGGTTCAGACCCTTCTATATCCAGGGCGGGAATCTTGTTATAAAGTCTGTGTAACCAGAGAAAATCTCTGTCATAAAGGTGCTCTACTTCTTTTCCCCTGAGCAGAATGGGGACAGATAAGTCTGTGTCCCTCAGTCCAGCATGATGAGCCCTGGTTATATAAAAAAGATCAGCAGGCATATTAGGGTGGTCTAAAATTATTACCACGTCACCGGTTCGTGGATTCTGAACGTACCAGTAAAGTAAGGGAGGAGTTGCTGGATATTGAGCCTCGTGCGTGAGGGCGAGCCATTCATCAGGAGAAAGATACTCCCCGTCATAACCTATTTCACCGTAAGAAAAAGGGTCTTTTCCTTTGTAGGAATATCTTATCCCTTCATTCTTTTTTGTGAAGGTAAGTTCAGATTCACGATAGTATCCTTTGACGGTTTTATGATCCTTTCGGTAAAAAGCAAAGTCAATCTCTGTTTGAGATACTAATTTTTGAGCTGCCTGAGGTTTTGTTTCCGGATTTTTTAAGTAGAGATTGGGCTTGAAAAAGGCAATAGTTTCTTCTTCCAGGACCTTTTGAATTTCCTTTTGCAGATCTACCCGGTTTAAATGTGAAAAAGTCATGCCGTGATCGGCATAAATGATGATATTAACATCTTCATCCAGGCGCCTTTCCAGTTTGCCAAAGTAGTGGTCAAAGCGATAGAGCTGGGGGAGAGTCCCCTCCTCTCCCAGGAAATGACCAAAGGTGTCTGTACTGAACCAGTAGAATTGAACAGTGTGGTAGTCATCGACAAGATCTGCAAGATTTACCAAAGCCGGTCCTGCCGCCAGATGGTATACCGGTAAACCGTAGAAAAAATTGGTGCGGGCTCGTCGGGGAAATTTGTCAACCAGGTGAAAGAAAATTTGAGGCTTGGTTGTTTTTTCACTGGTTTCCCTGTCATAATGTCCCCATGCTACAAATTGCCCCGTTTGACTGGTTTCACCGGTTCGCAGTCGGGGTACTATCATTTCTGTTTCCCCCGGGAAAAGAGTAAGCCCATGGTGAATGATACCCTCATCCTGAAAGACACGTTCTAACTCAGGAAGGTTTCCACTTTTATATTCCTGTCTGAATAATTCGCTGGATATACCGTCTAAATGGAGGATAACAAAACGAGGGGTATCTTTCTCAGCTTTCAAGGAAACCATTAGAGTCAAAATAACAAAAAAGATACCGGCAATGAGTTTTTTTTCAGGTAAACATGAAGCCATGCTTGCTTTTTCCAGGGTGAAAATTCAAACTATTACATTTTTGATTATTCTTTAATTTGGGGCATATTATAGTGTTTGAAGTCCAAATTACAAATAATAAACGATTCTTTCGTGCATTGCAGGGAAAAAGGTGTGGTGAAGTGTTTTGTTTCAGGAAATATTTTACAGCCATTGCATGATCGGAAAAGTTATGTCTTTAATGATTTTATGGGGGTCCTCATGCCGACGCGCACGTTGGCGCCACCAATGATAAAATAAGAATAAGATGCCGATTCCGCCAGAGTGAACTGTAAGTCGGAGATCGGCGCTCCCAGGGAAGCAGCAAGTCAATAGTGAGGTTTAAGTATTTTTATTAAAGTACATAGTATTTTGTAGAGTTTATTTTCAGATGAGTTCCTCACGCCAGCGCGAGGCTGGCGCCACCATGGAAGAAAATAAGTGGACTTACATGGACTAACACAGACAATATGGACAGAACTATAATAAGACCAAA
>PWGE01000264.1 GCA_003554345.1 Candidatus Sumerlaeota bacterium
GGCACGATAATGAGACTTCGCTTTATATCCGGCACTGATTTTCTCCATTTTTAGCGGGAATAACTTATTATACACTTGATTTGTAACTCTCTGACTCAGTATATTAAATAATAAAAGGGTGAAAAAGTCAAAAAAACAACATATGCAAACTTAAAGGATCTTATTTGAAAAACTTTTATAATTGTCGGCAACCAGAGTGAAAGGAAAGTGTAATGTGATATAATGTTTTCCTTAAAAATAGCCCTCTAAAATGCTATAAGTATTAAAAAATGAAAAATCCACGCCACTATTCGCTTTTCTTTGGCTTGATATTGTTAGTTATATTCGTTGCCATGGTTCTTTTTGAGTTCCATGGTTCTTCCATCCCATATTGGAGCGAATATATATACGACAAGGAGAGTGATGATGGAAACCTGTTATGGGGGCGCCCACGTTCGGTGCGTAGTGATGAATGGCTGGTTCTTACTCCCTTTATGCTATCACAGGTTCAAAATGATTTTCCCGTAGAAAACCCTTCCCTGGGTGGTGGAAAAACTCCTCTCCTTATGAATCTGCCGGCGCGTCATTTTTCTTCCATTTTTAAACCTCACCTGGCGGGATTTTTCTTTTTAAGTCCTGAAAGAGCCTTTTCCTTTTATTGGAACTGGAAGATTTTGGGACTTTTAGCCACCACTTTTCTTGTATTGATGATTCTCACGCAGGGAAAGATTGCTTTAAGTATTATAGGCTCTCTCTGGCTCTTTCTTTCCACATTTATCCAGTGGTGGTTTTCTATACCCATGATAGAAACTTTGATAGCTGCAAACTTTATTTTTATTGGATTATATCTTGCCTTTTTTTCCAGAAATATTTTTAAAATCATACTGGGCACCCTCCTGTTTGGGTATTTTTCGTTGTCTTTTGCTTTTACTGTCCTTTACCCACCCTTTCAGATAACCCTAATGTATTTGTTTGCTCTACTTTTTGGGGGATACTTGTGGTGTCATCGGCGATCTTCCCTGCTTGTATACCGGGTGAAAACCAAGGCGGCATTTTCCTTAATATCTTTATTTCTGATTGGTATTGTGGGCTTTCTATTTTATATGGACCTGAAAGAAACTGTTGAAATTATGATGAATACTTCTTATCCGGGACAAAGAGTGACAGAAGGTGGGGCAGGTGGTCTGGAGAGATATTTTGCCGGATTTTTTGATGTTTTTTTCCGTCAAAGAAAATATCCTGCTCAATTTGAAAATGTATGTGAAGCTTCTAATTTTATTTTGCTTTTCCCCCTTCTTTTCCTTTTTTATGGAAAAAAAGGCTGGCAAACACTCAAAAAAAATCCGCTGATTGTAGCTCTTTTTGGTTATATCGTACTTTTTTCAGCATGGACACTTTTTTCTCTTCCATCGATTTTTGCTTCTCTTTCTCTGTTAAGGTTTGTTCCGCCGAACAGGGCCTTTTTAGGAGTAGGAGTGGCGAACATCTTCCTTATGATAACTTTTCTGTCGCAACATGAAAAACCATGGTTTGAAGACCGGAAGTTCTTTAAGAAAAGTTTAGGAGTTATAGTTTTATTTTTTATTCTGCTTGCCGGATATTTTCACCATCAAACCGAGCAACTTCTCTCCATAGGATATATCTTTCTTGCAATTTTTTGCATGATAGTGGTTTGTGCTTTTCTCATGAAAGGAAAACCCCTTCTGGGATTAGGACTGCTTCTCATGTTTTTGTCTCCTAATATTTTGGTTAATCCTGGGGTAAGAGGTTTAGATGCAATGTATAGGCCCAGCTTTTCTCAAAATATTATGGAATACCATCGAAAGAACCCTCAAGCCCGCTGGCTGGTTTTTGATGGGGATGGAGGTCTTTCTAATTATATGAAATCTTTTGGCTTAGATGTAGTAAACGGTGTTCAGTATTTGCCCAATCTTGAATTTATGAAACATATAGATCCTGACCGGCGTTATCTGGATAAATATAATAGATACTCCAATATATCTTTTCAAGTGCCTTCCTCAGCAGATGATGATATGAGCATTGAATTGCTAAGCAATGATAGAACTGAAGTTACTATTGCTCCAGATAGTGAAAAGCTGGAGGACACTGATATTACACATATGATGTTTTTTAATCCCCTATCAGAAGAATATAAAGATTCTTTCAGTTCAGACTATGTGCTTCTTTACCTGAACCCGACAGAAATGGTTTGGATATATGAAAGGGAGCAAAAATGATTATGGGTTCATTGCAAAATCAGATAAAGCAGAGGAAAGAAGATTATGAAAATAGCCTATATTAATCCACCTTACGGTAAAGATTTTGTGCGATCGGCACGGTGGGCGGCACGATCTCGAGGGAGGGTGCAGCGTCATCCGGAACAGGCTCTTACTCATATTGCTGTTTTGCGGGAAGCCGGACATGAGTGTATCTTCATCGAGGGAGCCGCATTGAATCTTGGACAGGATGAGATTTTGAAACGGGTTGAACGTTTTTGTCCGGATGTAGCCATAATTCATACGACAACCCCCAGTATATATAATGATTGCAAATATGCCCAACTGTTAAAAGAAAAAGCTTGCATTACAACTGTATTGGTTGGTGCACATGCTTCTGCTGTTCCTGAAAATACTTTCGAAATAGCAAAAGGGAGTGTGGATATTATTGCCCGGGGAGAAGTGGATTATACGCTGGTGGATATTGCCGATGGCAAACCATGGAAAAATATTAAAGGGATCAGTTATCTGGAAAAGGGTAAAGTCATACATAATTCCCCACGCCCTTTTTTAGATGTCAATGAACTACCCTTTCCTGCATGGGATCTTATCGACCCCCGGTGGTATTATGATGCTGGTAAACTGTATCCTTTCATTACGCTTTATACCGGACGTGGATGTCATGGACTATGCACGTTTTGCCGGGAAACTCAGGTTATAAACGGGTCAAAACTGCGGATGCGGGACCCCCGGAAGGTTGTTGATGAGATGGAGCATGTGCTTACATTGTTCCCCTATCTACGTGAAATAATGTTTGAAACCGATACCTTTACTGCTTCGCCGGAACATGTCCGCGGGGTCTGTGAGCAGATTTTGAATAGAAAAGTACATGAACGCGTACGATGGAGTTGCAATGTTCGAGTCGATGTTGATCTTGACCTGTTGCCCCTCATGAAGAGAGCTGGTTGTAGAATGTTGATGATCGGCTTTGAATTTGGTACAAATGAACAACTTGAGTCTGTCAGGAAAGGGACCACAGTGGAAACCGCTCGTGCTTTTGCTGAGTACGCTAATTCTCTTGGATTTACTCTTCATGGATGTTTTATGATAGGTGCTCCTGGAGAAACACCTGAAAGTGCCAGGCAAACCATTGATTTTGCTAAAAGCTTGCCGCTTGATACTATTCAGATCTCCGGGGTGGTGGTTTATCCGGGGACCAGCTTCTATGAGTGGGCCAAAGACAATGATTACCTGGTACCTGATGATTGGACAGGTTGGGTTGATGAAAATTATGAACAGGCGACAGTTTTAGATTATCCCCAGATGCCTAAGGAAACGATCAATCAGTATATTGATAAAGGCTTGCGTGAATTTTATTTAAGACCGAAGCAGATATTAAAAATGTTTCTTTCCATTCGCAGTAGTGGAGATATTATTAGAAAGGCATATGGGGTGAAAAGTTTTCTGCAATACTTTGCTAAAGGAAAGTAAAAGTATGCGAATAGCAGTTACAATAGCCGTTCATAATGAGGAAAAAACCATTGAGAAACTTATAGAGTCTTTATTCAGTCAAACCCTGTTGCCAGATGAAATTGTCTTTGTAGATGATGGTTCAAAAGACAGGACGGTTTCCCTGATTGAAAAATATATTCCGGCTGAAATACCCATCCGATTACTGGTTCAGGAACAAAAAGGCCCGGCAGCAGCAAGAAATCTTGCCTGGAAAGAAAGTAAGGCAGATATTTGTGTCTTCACTGATGGTGATTGTATACCCGAGTCAACCTGGCTGGAAAGGCTTGTTAAACCCCTGGAGAACCCTGAAGTGGGGGGCAGCGGCGGCACATATAAAACACTTAATAAGGAAAGTCTGCTTGCCAGATTTATAGGTCTGGAAATCAGCTGGCGCTATAGAAAGGTAAAGGGAGAGATTGATTGTCACGGTTCTTATAACCTCGCTGTACGACGTCACCTGCTTGAGAAGGTGGGCGGTTTTAATGAAGATTATCCCGATGCCAGTGGCGAAGATTTTGACCTGACGTATAATATCTCACAATACTCTATTCTGGTGTACACTCCGGAAGCCGTGGTAGGACATTACCATCCGCAAAAACTTTTCCCATACCTTAAAAATCAGGTGCGAAGAGGGTATGACCGGGTAAAACTGTATTGTGACCATCCCCGAAAAGCGAAGTCTGATACCTATACCCCGTGGTATGTTAAATATCAAGTAGCCTTTTCTGGACTTTTCCTTCCTTCTCTTGTTTTTTTGTATCCTGCTGTTCCGCCGGGCCCCATAATTCCTCTTCTTTTGCTGTTATTGTTACTCATGTTTACATGTGTTCCATTCTTTTATTTTTTTAAAAGAGATATGATGGTGGCATTTTATAGTATACCAGTTCAGTTTCTACGCGGTTTTGCCTGGATGATAGGGCTGATGAAAGGTCTTCTCAGGTTTGGTTTTCCGGGTGGATAGAGATTCAAGAAATAGTGTCCGCGATTTGAGGAAAGTGTACGAAGGTGGTAAAATAACAAAACAATTTTTGACTGAGCCTGGAGTAACTACTTGAAGCTTGAATAAGTATATTCTGTTTGGAGAAAAATAGTAAAAGTGGTATTTATGTCTTCCTTCTCTAAAACATCTGGTTTAGCCTTAATTATGGCGAAGGAAGGTTTGTTTCCTGGATGAGGCATTTGGAATACACGGCATTATTGTAGCAGGTATTCCCGAAAAATGAGGGGAAATTTCCAGAGAAAAAAGGCAAACCATTGTTCAGTGAGACGGTTTTTTTTGAGAGGCAGAAAAGAAAGAGGCCTACGGCAGGTTTTTGCTGAAAGAGGGTAACCGTTATAAATATTCTGAGATTTGTTTACGTCAAATGAAAAAAGTAAAGCTTTTAAGATCTTCCTGTCCAGTTATTATATTTTTGATGGTGTATTTCTCTATAGTAATAACTTTGTTACCGGTTTCTTATCACTGTTATGATGACAGGGCTATTGAATTGGACCTTATGGGGGGATATATTAATCCTTTTCTGTCTTTTCCGGTGTCATGGGTTTTATCCTCATTATACGGTTTGCTTAATATACCGTGGTACCCACTTTTTCTGTATCTGCTACATGGTATTGCGATATTCTTACTCATAAAAAATCTGCAAAAATTTGTTTTCAGCAGACCCCTTGTTTATTTTATTATAGGGTTTTTAGTAACCTTATCCCTGTATTTCCATGTTATATTAACGTTTACTACGGCTGGTTTTATGATTGCAATTGCTGGGATAACATCCTTTTTAATGCATTTGTTTTCAAGAAATATTTCCTGGCTGAAAGTCCTGCTGTACGGTCTATGTTTTGCAATGGGTTTTTTGGTCCGTCCTCCTGTACTATCTGGTATGATGTTTTTTTCCGGTATTTTTCTGCTTTATACAGTTGTTTTTGTAAAAGAAAAACGGTGGAAAGTGGCTCTTTTTCTGGTTCCGGCGATAGTGTTTTATCTTATAAATTCTTTAATTATAGCGGATATTCATGCAAGCAGTGAATACTGGCAATTCAATCGTTTAAGAGGAATGTTTCATGAATGGCCTATCATATGGTACAATGCAGATAATCAGGAGATTCTTGAAAAAAACAACTGGACCGAAAATGATTACTGGCTTCTTGCTGATGGGTTCAGTATGCATGAAAAGAAATATAATATCCAGACCTTAGAAAATATATTTAAATATAGCAAAGAATTGCCCCAGGAAAAGAATTTTATTGAGACATTGTATACTTTTAACAGCATTTCAGGATTCAGGTCAAAGTTTCGAGTGTTTCTTTATTCAATATATACGCTTCTTCTTATCACTCTCATATATGTGCCCTCTAAATACTGGTGGGTCATCTTTGGATACAATGCTTTTGCACTGTACTCTTTTGTCTGGGCATTCCATTATTATCGTTTTCCTTTTCGTGCAGGAGCCCCTCTTTTTTTCCTGGTTATCTGCCTGACAATCTTTTTATTGGGAGTACTTCATCGACGGACGAAAGTTTCTGCCTGGCTCACTGAAAAAAATATACCGGTGCTTCCCCTTTTGTTTGTTCTATTAACAGCGATGGCCCTGTATCGTCAGGAAAGAGATCAACTCGGCGATCTACGAGAAGGTCATAAACGCATGAACCATATCCGGCAGGTTCTCAATGAAAAGTATCCTTCTTCGGTCATTCTCATGCCGATACCCTATCAGTTTGTTCATCCTTTTCGAAGAGATTCTCAACATTATACTGTACTGGAAGCTGGTTGGTCTACCTATTCAGATAGATATTATGATGAAATTTCCCGTTACCTTTCTGTGGAAAAAGCCAGTCAGGTATTGCCGGCTCTTATGGATAAACCTGACGGCTATATCCTGGGTGGAGAGATATTTGTAAAAAGAATAGTAAGGTTTATGAAGGAAACATACGATATTGAAAGTGAAGCAGAGGTTGTTCATTCCTTTCCTTACTACCCTTTCCGACCAGAGGAAGTTGCTCCCACTACGTTATACTGTTTAAAGCCGGTTAAAAACAGAGAGTTTTAGATCAACAAAACTGAAAAGACGAGAAAACACCTGTAGAAAAATCTTTTTGATTTTTTTGACTAGAAGTAGAAAAAAGTGACTTCTTACCCTGGATATTACTGACAAAAAAGAAACGCTCTTTTGATATGGTAAAACAATGAAATTTGCCTGGAGTTATAATTCCGGCATGAAGGAAGAAGTTTTTTTAAAAGAGAGACAAAAAATAACAATTATCCGGTAAAAGTTCCGGTTTTAATTTGTGACGGAGCTTACTGTTTTTTTGCTTTATGTGTTTGCCTTTCTTAAGGAGCAGGTTTCCAGAATATTTCAAAGAAATGAGGGCCTGTTTATTATGAACGTTGAAGGTGTTGAGAAGTTTGTAAAAATGGTGTCTGTATGTCTGAGTTATAGTTGATTATTATGGGGCATAGAGATATCTGTTAATAGAAACCGCTTGTGGTAGAATAATAATTATTATGACTGTGCCAGACTATATGAAAAAGGGGTTATTCTGGTTACTGATATCAGGCACCATTATTCTTTCACTGGTTCGTTTTATTCATCTGAATGCAGATTTTCCCACAGAGATTTCTCGCAGCGGTGCTATGTATACCGATGAAGGATGGTACGCCAAAAATGCCGTGTGGTATCATTTAACGGGTGATTGGTATGCTCAGTATGACATGAACTATGCCGTGAGCTTACCGGTGTTACCATTTTTTCATGGTATTTCCTTTTCTTTGCTGGGAGTGGGAATAGGCGCTGCCCGGACCACCATCATTTTGTTTTTTATTGGTTCACTGGCAATGGTCTATGTACTGCTCAGAAAATATGAGGGGGATGTACCTGCTGCTCTGGGGGTGTTTTTACTATCTGCCAATTATTTTCTCTTTTCGTTCAGTCGAATGGCACTGGGAGAAATCCCTTTTGTTTTCTTCGTGTTAGTAAGCCTCTTTCTGGTTCTCAAATCCAATGAACGTCCACAGAATCTCTTTTATCCAGCAGGTGCGGCTCTTTGCTTTACCCTTGCTTTTTTTACCAAAACAAATGCTGTTTTTGCCCTCTTTGTGACATTGGTGCTTTTCTGGATCTATGAAAAGAGAACCCATAAGACGTATCGTTCCCTTCTGTTTACAGGCATATGGGCGGGGTTGTTTGTTTTACACTTCTTGTTGCTTGCCCGTCCTTATTACGAAGATTATGTTTTCTTTCATTCTATGAATGTGGGCCTGAATATAGAGTGGGGTTTTCTTGACTATGTTAGATTTTTGTGGCGGGTTGTTCGGAAAGGATATGAAGTGGATTTTCTACTGTATACTGCCCTTCCCCTGGTTTTGGGTTTTGCTGCCTGGAAGAAAAGAAGTTTCTTTCACCGGCCTCTTGTCATATCCTCTCTGGCGTGGATGGTGTTTTATCTTGGACTATTGAGCCTCTATGGCAA
>PWGE01000158.1 GCA_003554345.1 Candidatus Sumerlaeota bacterium
GGAAATGGGGGCGGATGCTGTCCTGGTGAACACTGCCGTTGCTACGGCAGGGGATCCTATCACAATAGCCAGATCATTTAAAATGGCTGTAGAAGCTGGAAGAATGGGTTATTTAGCCTCTCTTGGTCAGATTCGTGATGAGGCGGAAGCTTCCAGTCCTCTTACCGGATTTCTGCGCTCGCTTTAGTTGGGGTCTTTCGCATATTTTGTGGAATTTTTCAGGGATTGAGTGCGCACGCATTCATTCTATTGGTCAGATTCTCTAATATATTCCCCCTGAAAATACAACCGGGAATAAACAGAATACGGACAAGAATGCCAGGTCAGAAAGCTCGCAAAAAATACCGGAATACCGATCCCTGAAAAGAAAGCCCGGTACAAGAATAGAACCGAAAAGAGATTTAACAAGGATATACATGATGAAACAGCTTACTGATTCAGAAAAGAAAAACACCTGAAAAGTATCACGCAAAAGTCTGCAAAGGCGCAAAGTTTCGGAAAAAGAACAAGGAAATACATGCCTCGGAGAAAGAGAATTGCATCGATGTACAGGATGGAGAGGATAGAAGACCGGAAACAGAGAAATTGCCGGAGAATAGACCCGGAAAACAGATTATTGAACCACGAAACACACGAAATACTCGAAAAGAATACATGGCAGAAGAATTAGATAAGATTTTCGCACGGTTGACGCACACATTCTGACTCTTAGCATATTAATATATTATACCGGCATCTCCACAATAATTCCGAAAGAACCTTTAGTTGTGATGGTGTTTGATGATTTTTCCTTCTACCATGAATAGTATATCTTCTCCTATATTGGTGGAAAGATCTGCTATGCGTTCTAATTTCCCGGTGATACGTATTACATGCAAAGCTCGTTCAATAAGAGAGGGGTCTTCAGTCATTTCGTCTATACATTTTTTAAGCACAGAGAGCTGCATTTTATCTACTTCGTCATCTCTTTTACATACTTCCCGGGCAAGCTGAATGTCCTCAGTGGTAAATGCTTTGATACTGTCTTTTAGCATGGTAGTGGTTGTGTCTGACATATTCTGAATAGACTCCGGGTAAGTAAAAGAAGGATATTGTATAAGAAAAAGGCCGCTTTTAGCAATATTGACAGCGTGGTCTCCCATTCTTTCTATATCATTGTTCATTTTGAGGATCATAAGGATAGTTCTTAAATCTTTGGCACGAGGTTCATACTGAGCAATAAGACTGGTGCATAATTCATCAATGACAATTTCCCATCGGTTGGCTTTTTCTTCATCTAACTTTATTACTTCGTTAAGAAGTGATTTATTTTTGGAAAGGAAACCCCGAATACTTTTTTCTATCATAGTTTCAACGAGGGTAGCGTATTCTATAAGCTCTTTTTTTAATACTGATAATCGTTGTTTTAACATTTTTAGTCTCCTATCCAAACTTACCGGTTAAATATTCTTCAGTTCGTTTATCCTTGGGAACAGTAAATATTCGCTCTGATGAATTGTATTCAACCAATTCTCCCATGTAAAGAAAAGCAGTATAATCCGATACCCGTGCTGCCTGAGCAATGTTGTGAGTTACCATTACAATGGTAACTGTTTTTTTTAATTCTTCTATTAATTCTTCAATGTGTGTTGTGGCTCGGGGATCGAGAGCAGAGGTGGGCTCATCAAACAGAATAATATCCGGCTTTACAGCTAGAGCTCGGGCAATACACAAACGTTGTTGCTGTCCCCCCGATAGAAATGTCCCTTTTTTGTTTAAATGATTTTTTACTTCTTCCCATAAAGCGGCTTTTTGAAGGGCATCCTGTACGATAGAATCTCTTTCTAACCTGGTAAGACGAATACCGTTTAGAGTGTAACCTGCCAGCACATTTTCATAAATAGACATATTGGGGAAAGGATTAGGACGTTGAAAAACCATTCCTATGTGCCGTCGCAATGTAATCGGATTCTTTTCGAAAATATTGACGTCCCCCAGAAAGATGCTTCCCCCGTAATCTGCGTCGGCAGTCAGTTCGTGCATCCGGTTTAAACATCGAATGAGCGTTGTCTTTCCACAACCAGACGGGCCCATAATAGCCGTAACTTTCTTATAAGGAAAAGACAAATTAATATTTTTTAAAACTTGAGTTTTTCCGAAATAAGCGTCCAGATTTTTAATTGTTAAAATTGAATTTTCCATTTTTTTATCACCAACCTCGAAATTATATTTAAAACCAATACGAATATAACAAGTACGAAGGATGCACCCCATGCAATATGGTGCCACTCTTTATAGGGGCTTGTTGCATAATCATAAATTAAAAGAGGTAAAGTATGCATGGGTTTAAAAATATTGACATTTAAAAAGTTACTTCCCAGGGCAGTAAAAAGAAGTGGGGCTGTTTCTCCGGCAATACGGGCAAGAGCAAGGAGAACGCCGGTGGTTATTCCACCAAAACCTGAGGGAATTATCACCTTCAGCATGGTCCGATAATAGGGTACTCCCAGTGCAAGTGAGGCTTCTTTATAGGAAGGAGGTATGAGATTGAGAGTTTCTTCTGTGCCCCGAACTACCATGGGTATCATGAGAATGCTTAATGCTATGCTACCGGCAAGTGCCGAAAACCCCTGAAATCTTACGATCCAGGCATAAGCAATAATACCAACAACAATAGAAGGCACTCCCATAAGCAGGTCAACGCAAAGTCTTACTATAACGGAAAACCTGGTGTTTCTGTTTTCGGATAAATATACGCCGGTTCCAATCCCAAAAGGTACTGCTAAGAAAAAAGATAATCCAATAATTATAATGGTTCCCACTAAAGCGTGAACTATTCCTCCTGCAGTTTCTTCTCCTACTGGTTGGGGAAGCTGGGTCAAAAAGTCCCAATTAATGACACGAATACCATTTCTGAATATGTAACCAAGAATAAAAATCAAAGGAATAAGAGCCGTTAGAGATAAAACACCTATCAAAATCAGAAACAACCTGTCTTTTATCAGTCTTCGTCTTATATTCTTTTCTTTCATGCTTTTATTCCTTGTAATTCATTTTGTGAATAATAAGTTTTCCACAGAGATTGATAATGAATGTCACAATAAACAACCATAATCCGACCTGTATGATACTGGCAAGATGAATTGGATCAGAAGCTTCGGGGAATTCATTAGCAATAAGACTTGCCATGGTATTAGCAGGATTGAGAATGTTCCATGTTAGAATATTACGATTTCCGATGACCATAGTGACAGCCATAGTCTCTCCCAGTGCCCGTCCAAGTGCCAGAAATATGCCTGCCAGGATTCCAGAACGGGCATGAGGAAATATCACTTTCTTTATTACTTCAAAACGAGTGGCACCTAAAGAGTAAGCTGCTTCTTTTAAGTCCTGGGGAACCATCGAAATGACTTCCTGTCCCAGTGATGCAGCAAAAGGTATAATCATTATCGACAGGATGAGAGCAGCTGCCAGAATACCAACTCCGTAGGGAACGATTTCTAGGGCTTCCAGCAGTTTCTCTTGTATACTGCCGGTCTCTGTCCGCATGCGAAGGTCAATAAGGTATAGTTGAAAACGGCGAATTTGAGGGACAAGAACAAAAAAGCCCCAGAAACCATATATGATAGACGGAATACCTGCTAGTAGTTCTATGCCTCCTTTAAGAGTCTGAAAGAAGACCCCTTTTTTACAATATTCACCTAAAAAGAAAGAAAGGGAAAGAGAGAAAGGGGCACATAGGAAAAGGGCAATAAAAGATGTCAATAAGGTGCCAACGATAAAGGGGAGAGCCCCAAATTCGTTTCTCACCGGATTCCATTCTGTTTGCCATAAAAAAGATAATCCAAATTCCTGCCACGAAGGAAGAGAAAAAATAATTAAGGTTATGAAAATTCCCAGAATCAGTAAGAGGAAAAGAGTGGCAATTATCAGTAAAGTTTTGTTGAATATTTTATCCTGAATCATGGGTTATGGTTGGGGGTCCCTTCTATAAGTGTTTTTCCATCATATGTCATAGAATAGATGAGGTTGAGTGCATTTTCCCGGGCTGAGGGAGGAAGAGGACTATAGTCAAGAGAAACTGCATATTCCTGGGCGTGCTTTATGAGCCATTCTAAAAGTTGGGCAAGTGTCTGTGCACGTTCGGGAGTCCGGCGTCCATATTTTTGTTCTTCATAGACTATTATCCATGTGAATCCACAGATGGGATAAGCTTCTTTTGCTTCGCTGTTAGTGATTGAAACCCGGTTATGAGGTGGCAAATCAACTTCTGCTGCCTGGCTGATTGAATGTGTGGTCGGGGCGACGAAATGACCGGCTTTATTTTTTAAAGAGGCGACCGGTAAGTTGCTTTGGTTGGCATAATTGCGTTCCAGATATCCGATAGTTCCTGGTATTTCAGTTAGTAACCCGGCTACACCAGGGTTACCACGTCCTCCCAGTCCTGTTTGCCATCTTAAAGAGGTCCCTTTTCCCACTTCCTTTTCCCACTCGGAACTCACCTTGCATAAATAATCACTAAAAATAAAGGTGGTACCACTACCATCTGAGCGGTAGGCAGCCAGAATGGGAAGCGCTGGAAGGGACTGATCGGGATTGAGTTCTTTGATTCTATCATCATCCCATCGAGTGATATTTCCCAGGTAGATATCTGCTAATATTTCTCCTGTTAAGTTTAATTGAGGATTTTCCGGCAAGTTATAGGAAACCACAACGGCTCCCAGAATAATGGGAATGTGAAGGACGTTTTTCTCTGCTTGCTGGAGCTGGGTTTCTGTAAGATAGGCATCTGTCCCTGCAAAGTCTACTGTTCGGTTGATTATCTGATTTACTCCGCCTCCAGATCCAATTGCCTGATAGTTAACTCTGGTTCCCGTTTCTCTGTGATATATATTGAACACCTGAGAAAGAAAAGGATAGGGAAAAGTAGCCCCGGCCCCAATAAGTTCTGTTCCATAGGCTTTGGTGGATTGGACTAATATGAATATACTCAGGAAAAGAATAACTATTTTTCTCATAGAGCGAATCTCCATAAAATTCCTGCAAATAAAAACAGGAGTTGTACAAGATGCTTTTTTGTTATTCTGGCATTCTTTTGTTGATTCATTTTAAATCACAGAAATTATACATTATAAGTATGAAGGATAGGTGAAATGAATGTTAAGAAATAGTAAAGATTGACATTACAGACGCAAAAATAAAAGGTGAGAAAAGATCTGATATTTATTACATCGGCTGGAAAAGAGTTAGAAAAAAGCTAAACACCTGTAATTCTATTCATTACTTACTTCATTAAGAAAAAATGAGGGGAAATGTACAGTAAAAGAGGTGCCCTTGCCAGGGGTGCTGTCGACATATATCTGTCCTCCGTGCGATAAGACAATGTGTTTAACAATGGATAATCCCAAACCCGTTCCTCCCCGTCTTCTGGAGCGTGCCTTGTTAACCACGAAAAATCGCTCAAAAATTCTCTGATGATGTTGAGGAGGAATGCCCTGACCGGTATCACTTATTTCCACAATAATTTTTTTTGATTCTTGATGCATGGAGATACGGATACCCCCTTTGTCAGTATATTTGAGGGCATTATCAATAAGGTTGATAAAGAGCTGTTCTAATTGACTTTTGTCTCCTTTGATGAATGGTGTTTTTTCAGGAAAGTTTACGGAATATTCTAATTTTTTGGTTTGTAGGCGCTTTTCAAAAATGGGATATAAATCCTGAATGAGTTGTTTAAGGTTAACTTTTTCCTTCTTTTTGTCACTATCTTCTTCTAACCTGCCTAATAACATCATATCTTCTATTAAGCGCATCATGCGGTCAGTGTGGCGTAATATAATAGATAAATGTGACTGGTACTCTTGACCGATGTCTTCTATCAGGGTTTCTGTATAACCTTTTATAGCAGTTAGAGGTGTTCTGAGTTCATGAGAAACATTAATGACAAGCTCTTTTTTGATGTCCTCAAGTAACTTGAAAGAGGTAATATCATAAAAAAGAACAAGTGATATTTGATGAGTTGGTATATAGGCTGCGCTACAGTAATAAAACTTATCGTTCCAGCGAATTTGGGTGACCTCTCGATGAGGAGGGTTTTGAATGTTGTTTAATAGTTCAGTTAAAGGGGGACTTTTAATATATTTCCAATATGGTTTTTTTTGCCCCTGGCTGATGTTCAGGATGGACTTTAAAGCTTTATTGTACATTAACAATTTTTGGTTTCTATCCAGTATCATCAGCCCTTCATTTAAGGAAAAAGCTATATTTTCAAACATCAGCTTCTGGGTGGATAATTCCTTTATCTTGTGGTTCATTTGTTTACTAAAAAGTTTGATTTTTCCGGAAAGCAAGTAGAAAGGCTCGTCTTGTGTTAAGAGCAACTGACTTTTAAAATTACCCAGTAAAAACTGGTCGACCATTTCTACTAAAGACTTATGGTAAGAAGAAAGAACTCGATAGAGATAAAAAAATACTGTTAAGGTCGGGATAACTATAAGAAAAAAAAGAAAGAGATAAGGTGGTGAGGAAATGAGAATTGACTGCTCAGAATGAGGGAATATCTTATAGCGAACAACTGCTACAGGAAACTCATTATTCTCTACCGGCATATTAATATACAGGGGGTATTCTCTAAGATGAGGGTCAGAAAAAGAAGGAGTTCCCTGGAGAGCTAAAGAAAGCGCCTTCTCGGGTTGAAGTTTGTTTGCTGAAGTATCGTTACCTTCAGTATGATAAAGAATTTCTCCATGTTTATTGAATAGTGTTATCTCTACATTCTCGTGAATATTCTTGTTCTGAATATAGGAATGAAGTTGTTTCAGACCATATTCTTCTTTAATGGCGCTAACCACTAAGATGCCTGTTAAATAGCGATAGTGATTAATTAACTGGTTCTTTACCTTTTCTTTGTGAGCACGATGGTGGGAAAAGTAATAAGACAGAAATAAAAGGCTTGTAATAACTATATATAGCAGTAGCGCTTTTTTCCAGATACCCATTGTCATGGGATGATTTTATACCCTATTCCACGTATATTTTTTATGAGTTTACCTGCACTTCCCAGCTTAAAACGGAGATTTTTTACGTGTACATCGATAGTGCGTTCTACAACGTGTTGATTATCCCATACTTCACGCAAAAGCGCCTTTCTGGTGTAAACTTTTCCGGGATGAGAAGAGAGTATATCCAGAATTTTGAATTCTGTGGCGGTTAATCCTATCACTTTATCATCAACTCGACATTCAAACTTTTCGGGATCAACAAGTATTCTTCCAGCAATATTTTTCATATTGCTGGACACCGAATTTCTGCGTCTCAGAACCGCTTTGATTCGCGCCATAAGTTCTCTTATAGAGAAGGGTTTGGTCACATAGTCATCTGCCCCGAGTTCTAAACCAACTACCCGGTCGATTTCTTCACCCCTTGCGGAAAGTATAATAATAGCCATCTCATCAAACTGCTTGTTATTCTTGATTTGACGACAGATATCGTAGCCATCAGCATCGGGAAGCATAATATCGAGTATAAGCAAATCAGGCCTATTATTTTTTAAATATTGATATAATTCCTCAGCGTGAGTGAAAACTTTAGTAAGATAGCCGTGTTTTTCAGCATGAAAACGTATTAATTCTAAAATATCTTCTTCGTCTTCTATAATGGCAATAGTTTGCGTAAGACCTTTATCTTTCATTTATTCACTTTTGAATGAATTGTTGCTTCAAAACCTCCCGATAAAGTCAATGGAGGTTCTATTTTATTATAGTTTGAAAAACATTATAGCATAAAAAAAATATTGTTTCTATTTTACGAGAAGGTTCTTTTATTCACACGATGATGGTCATACTATTTCTTTCATTTTCAGGAGAAAAGCATACAATACACAAAATTGAAATTTTCTGCGAGGTGATATCCATGCGTAGTGATGCTATGAAAAAAGGTGTGGAAAAGGCGCCCCATCGTGCTCTTTTTAAAGCAATGGGGTATACAGATGATGAACTGAAAAAGCCGATGATAGGTATCGTCAACTCAGGGAATGAGATCGTTCCCGGGCATATAGACCTTGATAAGCTGACACGGTATGTAAAAGACGGCGTGCGCATGAACGGCGGGACACCTGTGGAGTTCCGCACTATAGGTATTTGTGACGGTATTGCCA
>PWGE01000110.1 GCA_003554345.1 Candidatus Sumerlaeota bacterium
TGCGTCGGAGCCGCTGTAAAGGAAGCTTCCGCCAGATACACCAGGGTATCCATACCTTCTTCTCCCCACCAGGGAGAATATTCAATCCCTTCCGGATCACCAAAAAGGAGAGCCTCTATTTCAGACTCTACAGCTGTACCCCACCAGTTTTTGGTAGCATCGACCAATTTATCAGAATAATTAAGAACACCCCAGTTGTTGTCAGTAATGGCATTATCGCTTATTATCAGATCTCCATAGGTAAAATCTACCATAATCCCATAATCATTATCTGCGATCACATTATCAGTTATTTCAGCACTGGAATCGAATATCCATATACCTGGAGTATCTTCCCACTCTTCACATCGATTGCCGGTAATTTCATTATCATGTATGTATGCCATTGCTCCGAGATAAACAGAAATACCGGCTTGACCATTGTTATCAATTACATTATTAGATATAGTGGCTTGACTGTCATCCGTGATCTGAACACCATAGGCATTACAATTCATTATAGTATTGTCAAGAATAGCCACGTCTGCATTCTCTCCATATACATAAATGCCATCGCCGCCAGCTCCACTTATTATGTTTTGTATTGTGTTGTTTTGAATTGTGCCGGTACCCTCAATTCTGATAGCAGGACTGACCTCTTTACCATCGCCGTCTAAGACAACCTGACTGAGGTTAAATTCAACCCCTTCTTCCACCCGGAACCACGGGTCCGCAAATATATCTTCTGCAAGCTTGATGATTGTATCCTGCTCTTCTCCTTCAATAGTCAGATCTTTGTCTATAACAAATTGTCCTTCTTCAATATATTCACCTGCTGCTACTTCAATGGTATCACCAGAACCAGCATCATCTATAGCATCCTGGATGGTCAGATAGTATTTGTCCTCCCCGACATTGTAAATGTCGCCGGGATCAACCACTATTTCCTTTTCTGCCGTGTCCTCACCACCTAAGCCGCTTACTGTCAGCGTAACGGTATAGGTGTCATCCCTCACATAAGTGTAAACCGGATTCTCCTCAGTTGAAGTATCACCGTCTCCAAAATCCCAGTGCCAGCTGTCAATAGTTCCTTCCGAGTCATCGGTAAAATCCACTTTCAAGGGTGCTTTACCTTCCTCCGGATCCGCTATAAAGGAGGCTTCCGCCAGATATATCAGGGTCTCCATCTCTTTTTCTCCCCACCAGGGGCTGAAGTCGACGTTATCACTGACACGGACGCCATCACCCTCAAGGTGGCTGTCATCATGATACGGACCTGTTTCATGTCCCCACCAGTTTTCGGTGGCATCCAGCTGTTCTTCATCAATATTAATGACCCCGAACTCACTTATGTTTTCAAGGCTATTGTCTTTAAAAACAATCTCTTCAGCCAGATGTTTGACTTCCAGGCCATATTCACAATTATCAATCGTATTTTCTGTGATACTATAGTCTGGATTTTCTGCATGTTTTGCCTCTGCACCTATTCCTACTCCAAAAGTGTCTGTCTCTGGATCGGATATAATAGTATGCACTGTATTCTTGCTGATATCTACATTTCTCGGACTAAGACCAACAGTATCTCGTATAACAATGCCAAATGCCCATGCAGTTCGTTCCATACCGACATCGTGGACCTCATTATACTCTACAGTTGCTCCATCAACATTGCCCTGTATACTGATACCAGCGGCGCCACCCTTTTCATCTCTGCCTTCCAGGTTCTTAACCAGGTTATGGATTATTTCAACATTTTCTATGGGGGTATCCTCCTGGCCGCCAAAAACAACAATACCGTCGATACCCACATTTTGACCGATTCCATCTTCAGAAAAATCTCTTACGATATTGTTTTTAACTGTTACATCGTTTGCTCCGCTATGAATAATAACAGCCTCTGCGTCGTGTCCAGTTTCAAGGACCGCAGGAGGTGGAGCAATATCAAATCCATCAAGTACAATGTTAGAAGCCTCTATTGAAATTCTCCCTTCAATGGTAGCTTCTTCACCCCGGGTCTCATAACCAGCAACACCTTCATTTGCACCTTTAATCTTTAAACCTTCAATATCAATCGTCAGATCTTCCTCATATATTCCGGCGCCCACTTCAATGGTATTGTCTTCTTCAGCATCATCAATAGCCTCCTGGATAGTCAGATAGTCTCTGCCAAGAGTAACATTACGAATATTCGAAATATCAACAATCACATCCACTTCAGCTGAAAGTTCTAAAGTGTTAACCATACTATCACGTGGTAGTCCCACCAGATAACCTTCAAAAGTATACGTATCGGGTATAAGCGGCTCATACTCCGGATCCGCTTCTTCTCCTGTTTGCCATGCAACATCTAAATATTTTTGTGTTACTTCGTCTGTCTCCAAATTTTGGAGTTCCACTTCGACCGCTGTAGGAAATGGTATTTCGCCATAATCTGTGGCAAATGCCACCTCTATATCGTCAACAGGCATTATGTTTTTGACTTCAAGTATAGGCCAGGGTTGAATATCGTCTACTATTTCCGGCTCAAGTTCTTTGGCTGCTTCAATTGCATCAGAAACATTTTCAAGTATATGATATTCCGTACCATAACTTCCTATTTCAACATACTTTTCTCCGCTTAAAATACCTTTTACTGGTCCGCCATCAACATAATCATACAATGAATCCTGTTGTTTATAGAAAAAGGCAATAGACCACCTGGTTGCATCTGCTTCAATGTAAAGATTTTCATCTTTTTCCAAAATTATAGCGTCAATTCGATTTTCTTCCTCCATCGGTGTAATATAATCTCTTGCACTAAATATTTCTTTGTTATCAAGCGGTTTCCTGAGATAATCTTCAGTCTCACTGGTTAAAGAATCATGGACTTTTACCTGCAGTGCCAGAGCTTCTTCTTCAGTATAAGGCTGTAAGGCAACCGCTGTAAAAACATCATAAGGACGCTCCTGTGATTCAGCGTCTACAAATTCCATTTTAGCTACAATATCACCATCATCGTGAAGTTCCAGCATATCATCAGCTGTTGCTCCCAGTTTTTTCTGCGCTTCACTATAAGGAATTATTACGTTTACCATACCTGCTACCACTGTCTGTATCTCTCCATCAAGATCGGCAACTGTAGATAAATGGCTCAACAGAAAAGGATAGGTTTTTCCTTCGTTAATACCCCAGATATTATGAAAATCCCAATTAATAAAAGTATCTTTTTGCATCATTTCTGCTGTAGACCTTGGTTCGCCTTTTCCTTCATCATCCATACCGGTTGATTCATAGTCATAGTAGGAAGATATTATATTGCCATTATTTATCCCTACCAATCCGCCAAATGTCATTCCAGTATTAGTGGTTCCCCCGGGAAATCTATAAACATACCGGCCTTCTTTATGTGTTTCATCCTCTTCGACACCGTCTGTAGCGTAGCAGTTTTCAATACTGGCATCATTAACACCTACAAGACCACCGACTCCTCGGGTTCCTGATACAGTGCCAACAGAATAGGAGTTGCTTATCGTTGAATCACCAAAATTTGCTCCTACCAGACCACCAACCTCTTCTCTGCCGGATATTTCAACATCAGAATATGAGGTAGAAATAACACTATTTAAACTTTTTCCTGCAATACCACCAATTCTATCACCCGCACTGGAAATAAGACCTGTAACATATGAAGATGAAATCTCACTGTTTTCACTTCGTGCAGCAATTCCTCCAGCTTCTACTGATCCGGAAATATCAACATTTTGGAGGGCAACATTTACTATTTGAGCTTCATAAATATCTTCAAAAAGACCGGCATATCCAGTTTTGTCTATCTGAAGGTTACTGATCGAATATTTAGAGCCGTCATAAACACCGGAAAACGGGGTTCCCGATTTATCCCCTATAGGCTCCCATCCATCACCATCGTTATAGTCAGACAGATCAATCTCGGCTACCTGTAAAAAATGAGCATCTAAATGATTTCTGACATTATTTAAATGCTCTGGAGTTTCTACAAGGTAGGGATCACCTTCTATACCTGATCCTCCGGCAAATTCCCCCATAACCCCAAAGGTACTTAATATAAGAAAACAAAACAGAATGATGTGGACCTTTTTCATTTTTTATTACTCCTTAATTTTATTTAATTTCGTGTAAATTTATTTTAATACAACTTTCCATCACTGTCTATTATTTATTTTTTAACCTGTACTTGCAGTGTCAGCGCCTCTTCTTCACTGTACGGCTGCAACCCAAACGCTACAAAAGCATCGTAATCACGTCCCGAAGATTCAGAGTCCACATATTCCATGGAGGCAACATATTCACCATTTTCAAGAAGTTCCAGCTCATCCTCAGCAGATACTCCCAGTACCTGTTCAGCTTCGGTAAAAGGAATGATTACATTCACTAAACCCTCTACTACTGTCTCTATCTCTCCATTGAGATCAGCTACCGTCAATAATGCCGCTATAATAAATGTATGTTCTGTATCGGGATCTGTTATAACCTGAGCATTCTCATTGAAGGTATTGTTCTGCGTTGCATCAAAAATATAATTCAGCAGGGCTTGCTGGTCAACCGGATTCTGCTTGAATTCTGCATCAACAGCCATCACATTGGCATAAAGATGATTTCCATTCAGCTCAATCACCTTATCCGTGCTGAAATCATTATCTGTAACCGTGATGGCGCTGATATCGGCATACGTTGCATCATGCTGGAACTGCAGGGCGATATCGTTGTTAATCACTGTATTGCCAGTAATTTCAATGATGGGGCTGTCTCCCACATCTTCCCTGACAATTATGGCGCTCAGGATCTCTTCTGTTCCCACAGCCTGACCATCTATGATGTTGTCCTGGATAAGGTTATTATTTGCTCGCACACTGATAGCTGTTCCGCCGCCAACAAAGGTGTTTTCAATCACTTCATTATTCTCAGATACCAGGCGTAATGGATTGGGTGTATCTATGGTCAATCCTTCGAGCCGGATAATGTCTTCACTGTTAAGACCAATCCTGTCATTACCGGAAAGGGTAACACCTTCTTCGACAGCCTTGACCGTTACTCCCCTGTTTATGGTAAGACTTGATCCAAAATTAATGTTTTCTGCTACAATTATGGTTTCAAATACATCCTGTGCCAGGGCAAACTGAAGCTCTGTAAGATTCGTAACCGTTATCGTATCGGTAAATGCTCCGATCAGGAAAACACTTCCGGTCTCAGGATCTGTTATGACTTGAGCATTCTCATTGAAGGTATTATCCTGTTCGGGAGTAAATATATAATCCAACAAATCTTCCTGGTCAACCGGACTAGTCGGGTCATCTGCTCTGACCATCATCACATTGGGATACACCTCGGTACCATTAAGCGGTATTTGTTTATCCGTGCTGAAATCATTGCCTGTAACCGTGATGCCGGTGATGTCGGCATACGTTTCATCATGCTGGAACTGCAGAGCGATATCATTGTTAACCACTGTATTGCCAGTAATATCAATGATGGGGCTGTCTCCCACATCTTCCCTGACAATTATGGCGCTCAGGATCTCTTCTGTTCCTGTTGCCTGTCCCTCTATGACATTGTCCTGGATGAGGTTATCATTTGCCCGCACACTGATAGCTGTTCCGCCGCCAACAAAGGTATTTTCAATCACTTCATTATTCTGAGATACCAGGCGTAACGGATTGAGTGTATCTATAGACAATCCTTCGAGCCGGATGACGTCTTCACTGTTAAGGCCAATCCGGTCATTACCGGAAAGGGTAATGCCTTCCTGGGCAGCCTTGACCGTTACTCCCCTGTTTATGGTCAGACTTTCGCCAAAGTCAATGTTTTCGGCTACGATAATGGTTTCTACCTCTTCCTGATCTAGAGCCCAACTGAGCTGCTCATAATTGGCAACTGTAATTTCTTCGGCAACTGCCAGAACAACTTCAACATCTATATCATTGTCAAGGTTCTGATAAGTATAGATGAGATCTGTCTCGCCATCGATCACCTCATCATTGACCTTCCATTCAGCAACCTGGTACCCAAAATCCGGCTCCACAGTAAATACCACGTCCTTGCCTGATTTTATTTCATCTCCGCTTGTAATAGCTACATCATCAACTTCAGCAGTTAGTTCACCATGTTCAGGATGTGTAAACGTCACGGTGTGCCTGGGAACTACCTCAAAGGCAGAGCTGGCATCTGCCAGCGTCTCAACCGTCGCAAACTCATCATCAGAAACCCGGGATTCCACATAGATAGTAGTATCAATACCTTCTCCATCCGGCAACTCGATGGTCAGGATCCACTCGTCTTCCATCCCGGCATGACCGACAATCGAGGTACGAACGTCTTCCTCATCGACACCGGCCTTGATCATCAGTTCACTCAAATAGATAGATTCAGTCGCTTCATCCAGGGTGGCCTCTCCAATGCCCTCTATCTCAACTGTCGTCCCTGCAACAAATTCTTCATCAGACTCTATCAGGGCATCCGTCATATAGCTTTCTAAGACAAGCGGTATAAACTCAGGATAAGTAACAGTGGCACTTATAGCTTCATCAATCACTGTCATTTCCAGATCAGTATGGGCAATAAGATATTCAAGGGCAGCGCTTTCAGTGGGCAGGATTAAATCACTGCTATCTTCTGCTGTGACCGTTTCGGTTACAAATCCATCATCGGATACCAATGCTGCCACCTGAATATTACTGTCAATCTCTTCGCCTTCGGGCAAGGTTACTGTAAAAGACCAGGTGTCTTCTCTTCCTTCGTGGCCGGTAATAGGGGTTCGAACCTCTATGGGAAAACCCGCCGCTGTCAATAAGGCGCTCAAATAGGTACTATCCACCTCTCTGTTGAAATGAGCTGTCCCTACAGGTTCATCATTGTACTCAATATACACCTGCGTTCCGGCAGGAAAAGCCTGATCAGAACTGATAAGAGCATCCGCCTTATAATCCTCCAGCACCTCATCAATAGATTCCGGATATGTAACAACAGCTGTCATGATATTTTCTTTCACTGACAGACTTATCTCAGTATTTTCAATAAGATCTTCAAGGGCGGCATCTTCCAGAGAAACCATGGCAAAGGTTACTTCTTTTTCAGCCTCAACAACCTCAAAGCTTCCTTCATACTGGACATATTCCTCTTTGTCGGCTGTAAACCAGTACTCCCCGACTTCCAGATCAGTAGCTGCTTCTCCGTCCTCATCAGTTACCACTGATTCCACAAGCTCTGAATATTCAGTATCGGAATAAATCTGGATTGTAACTCCTTCCAGCCCTTCTTCTTCTATAAAAGTCACTGTATACTCTGCTTTTTCTTCTACGATTACATCCATACTGGCAGTAAGATCGTCAGGATTCAGCACACTTTCGGGAAGGTTTATCAGCTCACCTTCAAAGGTATAAGAACCTGGTTCTTCAGAATCATAAGGAGGAACAGCCTCTTCTGCATCAGCCCAGTCAACGTCAATACTAATCGTACTTTCCTCTTCTGAATCCAAATTCAGTAAATCAACCTCCACCAGTTCCGGAAAAGGAATATCCTCATAATCTGTGCCAAATTCAACTTCTATATCTTTAATTTCATGGACATTGGTAATTTCTAATATCGGCCACGGAATGGCTTTGTCTACAATATCCTGGTCCAGTTCATCAGCTTTTTCCAGGGCTTGACTTATATCCTGATAAATATGATATTGCAAGCCATAACTACCTATCTCAACGTATTTTTCACCACTAACAACGCCTAGAATTGGGCCTCCATCTACATAGGTATATAAAGCATCGTCAAATTCCAAATGATAAGCCAGACCCCACCTACCGATAAGTGCTTCAACATATAATACATTTTCTTCTTTTTCAAGAACTACTGCATCAATTCCTCCTGTGTTTTGTATCTCTCTTTCATTTTCCCGGGATCTTCTTAAATTTTCTGCTGAAGAAGTGGAGTTATTGATATCATCTTTAATTCTTACCCCAAACGCCAGTATCTCTTCTTCGCTATAAAACTGCACATCGCTTGTAAAAAACTCCTCTGTATCCTCAAGATAGTCCATTTCAAAAACCACTTCCCCTTCATGGAGAAGTTCTAATTCGTCTTCCGTTGTAGCTCCAAGCTCTTCCTGGGCGGTATTAAATGGAATTGCTACATTATAAACACCTGCAA
>PWGE01000045.1 GCA_003554345.1 Candidatus Sumerlaeota bacterium
TGCTCCTCCTGATGGGAGAGGTCGGCTGTATTTATCAGACATCCGACCATGTCTCTTCGTTTGATGGAGCCTATCGTATGTTCTCCCGCTGGGCATATGACCCGGAAGAATATGGATATGGTGCTTCACACGGTATGTATGCCGTGGGTTCCCTGAACAGCGGAGAACTCTATGTATTGAGCACCATGGGTAACCGGGTCTATGTATGGAAAAACTCACCCCAGGATATTACGCGTTTTGCCAAATTGGATATCATTCATTTCATTGTGGAAGAGGCAGAAGAAGATCCGGAGGACCCATCCACCTCACATCCTTTTGTACATGGGGTCAAAGGCAACAGCGACCTGACCGAGATTTATGCCTATGCTCCAAGGGTGTCAGGTACCGCTTATGATTCACATCCTGCCCTGCGCCGTTATTACGGCTCCCCTGACACAGGCTATACCCATGATGAGGATTTTGCATCAGAATGGGGATGGGAACAGAGTCTCTGCGGTGACATCGACGGTGACTTTCTTGTCATGTCCCGTGCGCATACTGCCGGACCTGATATTATGACCCGGATAATGTTTCAGACCATCAGTACCCAGGAAGGTGTTTTCTCCGGAAATGAAGGAGCGGGACACTTTGTCATTGAAGATACTCCCATGACAAACCGCTACGGCGGAGTCGTCACCGACAGATGGCATGGCGACGTGTATGCGGTGAATTCTTACGGTCTCTTTCAGATGATCGGCGATGTCGATATTGACGAAATACCCACGGCAGTCGGTCCGTGGCATCTCTTTGAATAAGCACAGCCTTTAAGAATATGAAGCCGGCACCTGCCTGAAGGCAGGTGCCGGTTTTCTTTCTTTTAGAACTATATAACAATAATTTTTCTTTTCCGTCAAAACCCCTCATGATAGCTCGCCCCATACAATCTTCTTCTTTTGCTGAAAATGTTTATCTGACCCTGCTCATCAGTACGAAATATGCGCAGCGACAGCTGCTGCGCTCTCTGCAAAACACCTTCATGAGGATGTCCGTACCAGTTATTTCTCCCGCATTGAATCACAAAAGCCGCAGGGTTATTGTGAGCCAGGAAAGGTAAACAGCTGCTTGTTCCCGAGCCGTGATGAGCGGCAAATAAGATATCACTTTCCAGGGGATAGACTTCAATAAGATACCGTTCAATCCGGGAAGAAATATCACCGTTAATAAGCATCCGGTATTTGCCCGCATCCACAACCAGTACCAGGGAATTGTCATTTTCGCCGGGCATCTTTAAGTGGGGAAGAGGATAAAGAACCTGGACAGCAAGCTGAGCGCTGAATTGATGAAAATAGGGCGCAGTTGGTTCGAGCAGGGGAATATTTTGTTCCTTAAATGTCTCGCGGATTTCAGCCTGCAAAACCGGGTTTTCAGTATAAGGCGTTATCCAGGCTTGCCGGGGCGTCACTCCTTCCAGTAAAGCATCCAGGTTTCCCACATGGTCGTCATGATAATGAGAAAGAACCAGAAGATCCACTTTTCCCTGATACCTTTTTTGTAAAATGTCCACCAGGGGTTGATATCCTCTCTTCGGCGGACCGCAATCATACACGATGGTCTTGCCGTGTGCCGAGACAATAACCGCCTGTCCCTGCCCAATATAAGGAGTGGTCACTTCAAGGGTCGGAGAAGAAAATAAAAATACCCCTAAGAAGACCACCCCCAGAACAGCGGTTATATGATATCCTTTCCGGCAGATTTTCGCCTGTTGATAAGAAATATCGGGAGAACGTGAGAGGTACCAGGTAAGAAGAAAAAGGTAGGCTGCTGCAAAAAAGAGAATGGGAGCTTCATATGGATAATAGTACTGATAAAAAAGAGGACGACCTGAAAAAGAGTTGAGCGTTTCATGCACCAAATCTACGGGTATATTGAGCAGTTCAAAAATCCATGCTCCGGGAGAGATGATAAAGCCTCCCAGGGTCACAAGCCATAAAAATGCCACTACCAGGGGAAATAGAGGCACAAAAAACATGTTGACCACCGATTGAAACCAGGGGAAATAATTGAACTGAAAAAAGGTGACAGGAAGCGTTAAAATATTTATCACCAGACTGACAACAAATAAGTTGACCGCATAAAAAGTGGCTTTTCCACGAAAAGTTGTACGCAGGGAACGTGTAATATCTACCGACAGGGCAATCCCAAAAGTCGCCAGAAAACTGAATATAAAAGAAAGACTCCATAAAACCTGTACGCCTTCTATTAATAAAAAGATAAACGCCGTAAGACTGATCACCTGGAAAAAAGGAGTGATTTTACGCAGGAGTTTTCCGATAATATATATACTCAGCATGACCAGCACTCTGACAGCTGATAATGGCGCTCCCAGCACACCTATATAGCCACAAAGAGCTACCAGACAGATAAGCCATTGGCTGTATAACGGTAACTGAAGGAAACCGGTTATTTTTCGTATCAACAGATAAAAGATACCCACATGTAAACCACTGATAGCAAAAAGATGAATGATTCCCATGCGGAAGAAAACATCTCTTTCTTCGAAAGTGAAAGCATATCGGTCACCAAGAATAAGAGCACGTGCGTACTGACTCAGCGGTTCGGGAATTTGCTCTATTTTTCCCAGGAGAAATCGCCGATACCCCCGTAAGACGTATGAAAGACGCCGTTCCTGCCCGATCTGGTACAATTGTCCCCGTTCACCAAAGATTTTTCCCACCTTATTGTTCCGATAAAAATACTCTTCCTCATCGAACTCAAAATAATTATGGGCTTGCCTTGGTCGCTGCAACCTTCCCCGGTACATAAGACGTGTACCTTCTGAGAAATGGACGGGTGCATAAAAACGCACCTTTTCGCGCCTGAAGGGAACGCCATTGATCTTTTTTATATCGGCTTCATACACTATTACATCATCATATTCCTGCCGGATCCCTGTCAAAACCAGATCATACTGATAATCTTCCTGCCCCAGCCTGACACTCAGGCTCTTTATATCTTCATATTGAGCTTCGGCATATTTATGAGACGTTATACCCGCTACAAAAAGCCACAGGAAAGGAAGATAACTTACTAAGAGAGTTTTGCGACGTTTGCCGGCAAGAAAAAAAGATGAGGCAAGTACAACAAAAAGAGAAAGCCAGAAAGCTTCCTCAAAATCAAGGGCGAGGAAAGGAGAAGCTGCGAATCCAGAAAGAAAAATAACCAGATAAGAAAACAGTGGATACTGCAGCAATTACCCGCCCTCCCTCCCTTTCTTTAAAATCCAGTCACAACTCGAGCAATCTCTGGTGATCGATCATTTTTACACCCGCTTTTTTCAGCACATCAACAGCAGCTTCTATATCTTCAATACGAAAGATCAACACGGCATTATCATATTTCTTTTCCACGAAAGCGTACATGTATTCCACGTTAATATCATTGTCTGCAAATTTCTCCAGTACTTCAGCAAGACCGCCGGGCCTGTCCTCCACTTCTACAGCAATGACCTCCGTAATAGAAACAGTATGCTGTGATTTTTTCAGTTCCTCATACGCCTTATCGACCTTATCGACAATGAGGCGCAGAATACCAAACTCCGCTGTGTCTGCCAGCGAAAGAGCCCGAATATTAATACCCGCCTTGCCCAGCACACTGACAATATCATAAAGCCTGCCGGCTGTATTTTCCAGGAAGATGGAAAGTTGTTGTATTTTCATGATTTATTGCTCCTTTCTTAAATCAATCACCCTTTTGGCTTTCCCCTCACTTCTGTGTATGGTCTTGGGTTCCACCAGCTTGACCTTTGCCCTCAATCCGAGAACCGACTCAATTTCCCGTGCCACTTTCTGTTCGATAGCAAGCAATTTCTTCACCTCATCAGAAAAAATATCTTCATTAACCTCAAACTGAATTTCCAGTTCATCGATAGGACCGCGTTTTTGCACAATTATCTGGTAATGCGGTTCGGTTTCTTCTATAGAAAGCAGAACAGTTTCTATTTGAGATGGGAATACATTCACACCCCGTATTATGAGCATGTCATCGGTCCGACCGGTCACTTTTTCCATCCGCACAGTAGTTCTGCCACAGGCACACTTTCCATAATGCAAGGCTGTAATATCTTTTGTCCTATACCTGATGAGAGGCAGGGCTTCTTTTGTCAGACAGGTAAAAACCAGTTCTCCCTGTTCTCCTTCAGGAAGAACCTCTCCTGTCTGGGGATTGATTATTTCGGGATAAAAATGGTCCTCGTTAATATGCAGCCCATCTTGCTCATCGCACTCAAAAGAGACGCCAGGACCAATCACTTCAGAAAGACCATAAATATCATACCCTTTAATATGCAGTCTGTTTTCTACTTCGCGACGCATTTTTTCAGTAGAGGGTTCGGCACCAAACACTCCCGCACGAAAAGGAAGCGTGGAAAAATCAACCCCCATTTCTTCTCCTATTTCACCAAGCAAAAGGGCATAAGAAGGAGTGCAGGCCAGGATAGTGCTCTTGAAATCCTGGAGAAGCATGAGCTGACGTTTCGTATTTCCTCCTGAAACGGGAATAGTCATAGCGCCCATTTTTTCTGCACCATAATGCATTCCCAGACCACCTGTAAACAGACCATATCCATACGCCACCTGCACTATATCGGAATCTGTACAACCAGCACCGGCAAGGGTACGTGCGGCCACTTCAGCCCATAATTCAATATCATGACGGGTATAGCCAACCACCGTGGGTTTTCCGGTGGTACCGGAAGAGGAATGAACCCTTACCACCTGTTGAAGAGGAACGGCAAATAAATTAAAAGGATAGTTTTCACGCAGGTCATCTTTCGTGGTAAAAAAAAGACTGCTCAAGTCATCTACTGACTCAATATCAGCCGGTTTCAGGGCAAGATTTTCGAACTTTTTACGATAAAAAGGCACATTTTCATAAACATGGCTCAGCATCTTTCCAAGACGCTCACCCTGTAAAGCTTTCATCGCACTGCGAGGTAAGCATTCAAATTCAGGATTATAAATCATTCCCTCATCTCCTGTGCTCATAATATTAGAAATTAATTAAAATGTATCTGATTTAAATATCAAATATTTTTTCATTTTCATCCTGAGAATCAATGGGATAAAAGGCATCTTCCTTTACTGGACCCATCCGCTTGACAGGTTGTATTTTTCCATCCATTGCCGGGCTTCCTCAAATTCCTGAGAAGTGATCATTCTGTTAAGAGGGGAATATTCAGCCGCTTTATATGCCGGAAAATATTGTTTCATCAAACTTATATACACATCAGAACCCAACTCGTCAGAAATAAATGCCATCGCTTTCTTGCTTTCAGAAATATGGCCGGGAAGGACGAGATGACGTATGAGTAACCCACGGTAGGCAATACCACTGGCATCACACTGCAAGCCTCCAACCTGACGGTACATCTCTTTGAGCGCCGCCTGGCTGTTTTCAACATACCCTTCCCCTTCAGAAAACTGAGAAGCACATTGATTCGAACAATATCTCAAATCAGGCATGTAAATATCCACAATACCCTCCAGTTCTGAGATTATTTCTTTTCGTTCATACCCTGAAGTATTATAGACAATGGGCAGGGAAAAGCCCTTTTCTATAGCTAAATCAAGAGCTTTTAAAAGCTGCGGAAGATAGTGGGTGGGTGTAACCAGGTTGAGATTATGACAACCTATTTGCTGAAGCTGAAGATAGTAATCTGCCAGCGTAGAAGGTGGCACCTCTTTCCCTTCCCCCAGTTGACTGAGAGAATAATTCTGACAGTAAACACAACGCAGGGTACAATGAGAGAGAAAAATCGTGCCAGAACCGCGCACACCGGAGACAGGTGGTTCCTCACCCCGATGGGGATTCCAGCTGGCAACCCGTGGTCGAAGTCCCGCCCGGCAAAAACCTTTTTCCTCTTCAAGACGGTTTACACCGCATTTATGAGGACATAAATCACAGCTCTCCAGGCGTCTGGAAAATGCTTCAATTCTTTTATTCCACTCCGGACTGTTATACCATTTCAGATAAGATGCCATACCATTTATGACTCATCCCAGTAATCTTCTGCCGGTTCTTCTTTCCACCGCAGACGTGAAAAGAAAAAACCGATGATATGGGTAATAATCAAACATCCCACGCCCATAAGAATAAGGTAGACCACCGGATAATCCTCATAGGGTTGGGTCACATCCTGACGAAGACTGAGAACGAATATAATAATCAATACCAGCGGGCAGAGAAAGCGGATACAATAACTCCAGAATCCGGATAAAAAGTGATAGAGAAAATATTTTTGCCTGTCTGATGCCGGCGAACTTTTTACTATGTGATTGATTAAGAGCTTATCTTTTGCCCACCAACCGATAATCAGACATTCCAGAATCCCTACTGTCAACAGTCCATAATTATTAATGAAATGATCGATTATATCAAGAAAAAACAAACCCGAGGCATTGGTAAAAAGAAAAGTACCGGCAAAGCCTATCAGTGCCAGCACACTTACTACGTGTCGCCGATGGAAATGAAATTTATCAAGTATAGAACTGGTAAAAGCTTCAATAATAGAAATAGCCGACGAAATTCCCGCTATGACCAGGCAGAAAAAGAAAATAACGCCAAACAGCCGGTTAAAAGCCCCAAAGGGAAGGGTGCTGATAGCTTCGGGCAACGCCACGAAAGCAAGCCCAATCCCTGCTGTTACCACCTCATCAATAGGGACATTCTGCACAGCAGCCATATACCCCAGCACACCAAAAACCGCAAACCCTACTACTATGGAATAACCATGATCCAGTAAGCTCACCACAAAGGCGTATTTTACCATGGAGACCTTTTTAGGAAGGTAACTGGCATAGGCAATCATGATACCAAAGCCAATACTGAGGGTGAAAAAGTTTTGAGTGACGGCACTAATCCATATCTCGATATCAGTTAACCTGCTGAAATCAGGTTCCAGGTAATAACGAAAACCTTCCCTGCTCTCCGGGAGATAAAATGTCCAACCAACCAGTATGAGAGTGAGGACAAACAATACCGGCATGAAAAGCTTATTCGCTTTTTCTATTCCTTTTGCCCCCCCCCGAAAACAGATAAACCAGCATACAAACCATATAAAGGCAGCACCAGCGGCTATTCGTACATTAATTGCACCCAATTCTCCAATTGTATCGGCACGTTGTAAAAAGTCCTGGAAAAAGAAAGCATCCGGATTATCTGCCCATCGCATGTCAAAAGAGAAGAAGAAATAATTCAAACTCCAGGAAATAATAACGCTATAATAAATGACAATGCCGAACATTATAAAGCATACCGCCCACCAGCCAAGCCATTCCCATTTTTCATTCACCTCATAAAATGCCTTGGGAGCCGAACCTTTTCTCCAGTGTCCCAGGGCAAATTCCAACAGAAGGATGGGAAACCCAATAATAAAAAGAGCAGAAATATAAGGAATTAAAAAAGCCCCGCCTCCACTGCAGTAAGCCATATAGCTGAAACGCCAGATATTCCCCAGCCCCACTGCAGAACCTACAGCTGCCAGGATAAAGCCTGCGGTTGTTGCCCAACTTGCTCTCTTAGACATGCGTACCTCCTTATCCTGTTTTTTGCAATAATAAGCAGGACTCTATATGATACGTATGAGGAAACAAGTCAAGTGCCCGCCCCTCCTTTACAGCATAGCCATTTTCAGTAATCTTTTGCAGATCTCTGGCAAGTGTTAAAGGATTACAGGACACGTATATCAGGCGGGGGGCACCCAGATCCAGGATATGTTTGAGAGCTTTTTTATGCATACCCGCCCGCGGTGGATCTATGATGATAATATCCATCTGATGCTTGAAAAACTCTCTCAAGCGGGGAATGGTGCGCCGCATTTCGCCCTGCAGAAAAGTGGTATTGGACAGACCATTTAACCGGGCATTCCGGCGAGCCATAAATATTGCTTCCTGCACCACATCTATTCCCCATACATGATGAGCTTTATCTGCCAGATAGAGGCCGATACTTCCCGTTCCGCAATAGGCGTCCAGAATATTTTCGCTTCCACGTAACCGGGCATATTCTTTGATGATATCATACAACCGCTCTGCCCCGGCAGTATTGGTCTGAAAAAAA
>PWGE01000351.1 GCA_003554345.1 Candidatus Sumerlaeota bacterium
CGTTATTTGTTAGAAGAAGAATAACAAAATCAAAAGGAGTTTTAACATGGAAGAAGTATCGCCTCTACTTTATTTTGCACCTGTAGCAGCAATTATCGCCTTGTTGTATGCGTTCTACAGATCCACTGTCGTTAAAAAAAGCGACATGGGTTCTGACAGGATGAAGGAAATTGCCAGGGCTATTCAGGAAGGAGCCATGGCATTTATTGGCAGAGAATACAAGTCCCTGAGCGTCTTTGCCGTGGTGGTTGCTATTTTACTGGTGATTGGTTATACCGGTAGTCAAAGGCTCATTTTCATATCTTTTCTGGTGGGAGCCATATGTTCTGGCCTGGCCGGTTACTTTGGGATGAGAATTGCCACCCATGCCAATGTTCGAACGACAAATGCGGCAAAAAAAGATTTAAACTCTGCTCTGTCCATTGCTTTCAGCGGTGGTACAGTAATGGGAATGTGTGTGGTTGGTCTTGGATTGCTGGGCTTGTCCCTTCTTTTTCTCATCTATATGGGCATATTTGGCTCAGATATGGAAACAGTCGAAGGCACTGTCCTGCCTATTTTAAGCGGCTTCAGCCTGGGCGCAAGTTCTATAGCTCTTTTTGCACGTGTTGGTGGCGGTATTTATACGAAGGCTGCTGACGTGGGAGCCGACCTGGTGGGAAAAGTGGAATCCGGTATACCGGAAGATGATCCCCGTAATCCCGCTGTTATTGCTGACAATGTGGGTGATAATGTAGGAGATGTAGCCGGTATGGGTGCCGACCTTTTTGAATCCTATGTGGGCGCTATTATCGGAGCAATGGTGCTGGCAGCTGCTGCCGGCAGCATGGAAATGACTATTCTGCCTCTTGTTCTTGCTGGAATGGGGATTATCATGTCTATCATAGGAACCCTGTTTGTTCGTACCCGTGAAGGTGGTAACCCGCAGAACGCCTTGAATATCGGTAGTTTTACGGCAGCTATCCTTACGGCTGTAGCTTCATTTTTCTTGATCAGGCACATAGTAAGTGAACCTGTTGAAGTGGCAGGTGCAGATGTTACCGGAAACGGAATATTTCTTGCTACAATTGCCGGTCTTATTGCAGGGACTCTTATCGGTTTGCTGACAGAATATTTTACTTCGGAAGCACGGAAGCCCGCACGTAATATTGCTGATGCTTCACAGACCGGTGCAGCTACCAATATTATTGCAGGACTGGCTAACGGTATGAATAGTACTGCAGGACCGCTGGTTGTTATTGCCCTGGCTATTATGATTTCGCATCACTATGCCGGATTGTATGGAATTGCCATGGCGGCGCTTGGTATGCTTGCTACTATTGGGATTCAGCTCTCTGTCGATGCTTATGGTCCCGTTGCTGATAATGCAGGGGGAATAGCCGAAATGGCCGCACTCGATCCGAAGGTTCGGGAACGTACCGATAAACTGGATGCCGTTGGAAATACCACAGCTGCAATAGGAAAGGGTTTTGCTATTGGTTCTGCTGCTTTAACAGCACTGGCCCTGTTCTCTGCATTTAAAACAGTGGCAAAGATCGATGTGCTGGATGTGAGTGAACCTAAAGTAATGGCCGGTCTGTTTATCGGAGGCATGATTCCTTTTGTCTTCAGTGCTTTTTCAATGAGGGCGGTAGGAGAAGCTTCTTTTGGAATGATTGAAGAAGTACGTCGTCAGTTTAAAAATATTCCCGGATTGCTGGAAGGAAAAGAAGGTGTTAAGGCTGATTATGCCAGGTGTGTGGATATTTCCACGGCGGCTGCCCTGAAACGTATGATTGCTCCAGGGGTGATGGCTGTCCTGATTCCTGTTATCGCCGGCTTTTATGACTTGGAATTTCTGGCTGGACTTCTCTGCGGCGTAACGGTCGTTGGAGTATTGCTGGCGATCTTCATGGCTAATGCCGGTGGATCCTGGGACAATGCCAAAAAGTATATCGAATCTGGCGAATATGGCGGAAAAGGTTCTGAAGCTCATAAAGCATCTGTGGTTGGAGATACTGTTGGTGATCCGTTTAAAGATACCTCGGGACCCTCCCTTAACATCCTTATCAAGCTTATGTCCGTCGTTTCATTAATCGTTGCACCGATTGTGATTGCTCTATAATATTCCGGATAAAAGTATTACCGGATAGAGACTTCTCTTTCCGCATAAAATAAACAGGCAGGGCGAGATGCCCTGCCTGTTTTTATTTGTTGATGATACTTCAACCCCTGTTGGTTTTCTTCAATAATATCCTTCTTTTAAACTCATCCATTCCTCATCTTTTTATAAGTCCCGTTTGTCATAACTCCACTTAAAATAAAACCCCGGGGAAAAAGAAAATATTCAGAATAGAAAAGTTTAAACGGGATTTACAGGATGAAACAGGATGAGGATAAAAAGATTAAGAATACAGAAAATTTGCATCGATGTTCAGGATAAAGAGGATAAAGACCTCAGAAAAAACTGCAAGAAGCAGTCTCTGAGGAAAAACAATGTGAAAAATAAAGAGAACCATGAGTTAAATATGCACTCTTTCTGGGAGCGCCAATTTCCGACTTACAGGTCCCCCGGCGGGAGCGGCTGGTTTCTGGTTGTCAATAAAAACGGCTATTATTTCAGGTGATTCTGAGATGAGGTGTTTTTGAGAAAAACAAAAAAACACCGGACTGTTTATGACAGCCCGGTGTTTAAGTTTGCATGTAACAGCAGATCAGTCTTTATCGAATGCCTTTTTTGACCAGTTCCCGGCGGCGTTTTATTGCATCCAGGCGTATCTTATTTTTATTCTCGATCTTCATGGAAGGATCTCTGATGACATCAGTGTTGTCTTCGTGGCGACGGTAACGATAAAGCACCTTATGAACGCGGTCAACATCATATTTTTCACTCACTTTGGTCACCATATCATAATCCTCCGCAAAATTACCGTAATTCACTTCATCATAGAGTCCAAATTCTTCAAGCACGCCTTTGTGGAAGAAGCGTAAAGCGCCTCCGCCTCCCACACGTAAAATATTATTTCTGTCGAATTCCAGATGCTTCACGATGGGCAGTTCTTCAAGAACAGTGCTTTCTTCATCAATCAGCTGGTAATAGGAGATTGCCAGTCCACAACGGGGATGAGATTCCATGTGAGCTACCATAAATTTCAGGGTATCCGGTGTGTATTCATCATCAGAATCGCATTGAGCAATATACTTTCCTTTTGCCTGTCGAATTCCCACATTGAGTGCTTCTGCAATGCAGGAGCCGTCGTGTTGGATAAGCCGGACTCTCTCGTCGTCAATGGAGGTTACTTCTTGTTGAGTGCCATCGGTTGAACCATTATCAACAACCAGTACTTCAAAATCGGAAAAGCTTCCGTCTAAGATGGTCTGAATGGTTCTTTTTATAAAGCGTCTGCGGTTAAGAATGGGTATAACGATAGAAACCATCTTTTCGTAATCATTTTTATGATAAGGAACAACTTCATTGCGCCTGGTAAGAAAGGCATCACGTCGTTTCAGCATCTCTTTGAAACAGAATTCATATTCTCTCTCCTGTTCCCGTGTGTAAAGAAGGTAAGAAAAAGCCCCTTTGCCGGAAGAACCCGGAGAAAAGAGCTTTGTAAAATCATTTTCGTCCTCGTCGTCTGTTTTACGTGTAGTATCAGCAACATATTCCGGAGAGGAAACAAAATCCACCAGGTAATCATCGGTAAGTTTTAGAAGCATGTCATATTCTTCAGCATAATCCAGGTCTTCGTTGAACAGACCCTTTTCTTTGACCGCGGCATTTTTATACATTTTCACGAAACCCAGGGAGAAACCTTCATCTACCTGACCTTTGTAAGGGAAAAGACCTTCTCTTTTCTTTGTTCCATCTTGCTGCAGGGTTTCATAATCGGAGTAGGTTAAAACTACCTGTTCATTTTTCTTAAAACAATCCAGGTATTTTTCCAGTAATTCCGGTTCATAATAAATATCAGGGGGAAGTAAGATGATATAGTCACCTTTCGAAGCTTCTATACCATCATTAAGTAAGGCAGCGGCATTGCGATGTGCCTGAACAATCTTTCTAACCTTTTCATTGTTCTCTACCGATTCGGGCAATTTTTCGCCAAAATCCGGAGATTCCCAGCGTGCATCAAAAAGAAGCATTTCCCAGTTTTGATGACTCTGCTTTTCAAGGCATTCCAGAGCCTTCTTCACGTTCTGTTCTGTTTCGTACAAAGGATAAATAACAGAAATCTTTTCACTCATATAATTCATTCCTCCTTATGAAGTTTTTTAAATTCACATTCGTGACAATTCAATTTTTCTTTTATTGGGGGTGGGAAAATAGTGGGATTATTGTTTTCAATGAATTCCCAGCACTTTTCCCCTTCTTTATTTTGAAAGACAGGGCAATGATGGACCTCATAACAGTTAAAAAACTCAAAACACCGCTCGCCCGCCCGGTCCTGTTGATGGTAATATTCCTGGACAGCCGACTTTGAAAATTTTTCATACAGTTCTATCAGCCTGGTGGAAGGGAAATAATGAGAAAGAATATCTTTATGAGAATATCCCTGGTGAGCCATGACAGTGGCCCCAATCTGGCACATTCCGACACCATGCCCCCAACCGGCTCCCTTGAGTATAAAATACTGCTTATTGCTTCTCTCTTCTTTTTCAATGAGAAAACAACTACTGTATAAGCACTTTTCATGGAGGGCAAAGCGGATCTGAAGTTCCTTGCCAATGGTTACTGTTTTCCTGCTTCCTTTGACTTTCAGCCATTCAATACGACCGGAACGTCCTCTTTCCAGGGGGATAAGTTCTTTGACAGGACCAACCTCATAGCCGGTTTTTTTCTCTATCAAACTTCCCAGTTCCCCGGCTTCATAGATAAACTGCCATCGATAATATTCTCTGGCATATTGTATGGTAGAAGGGATCTCATGCTGATGTACATTACAGAAGAAAGGAGTAGAGGACTGAATAAGAGCACGGGCCTTTTCTTCGGAGTTTGCAGGAAACAAGGGGCCTGCTTCCCGGGAACGGTCAGAGGAAATATCAGGGGTGGCTTCCATGTAAGGAATGGGATCGGAAAACCAGGTGCTGTCAAAATCTTCACTTATACCACCGCAAATTTTGGAGTAACGTGTATCACAGATAATATCCTTATATAAAAGAATTTCTCCTGCAGTTAATCGTACCGCCTCCAGAGAATTTTCCTTTTCCCTGCTGCTGCCACGATAGCACTGGCAGTGGTCATCAGCGCATACATCAAAGCCATCGGCATAGTGATGTTTTTTTCTGGTAGCCAGTACGGTGTTTCGTGCCGCCACCGTTTGTGCTTTTAAAAGTTCCATGGGGCAGTCAGACTTCATTTCTGAAGAATTCACACTGAAAAGATATTCTTCCAGGGGCAAAATGTTGATGGCGGTAAGCAATCCACGGTTGTCAAGCATAATTTCAAAATTGCCACGGTAGCGCTGGTTTTCTCTATGTTCCCAGTGGAATCCTATACCCACCAGCACATTGTGAAGAATGACACGGTTCCTTTTGTCTGAACTCCCTTCAAAAGAAACCTTTTCCCCGAAGGTGTATTTTTCTCCTTCCGGGCTTTCAAGAACAATGGAACCGGTAGAGGGTTTGATCACTTCCGGAAGGATATCGATATATTCTGCATTTTCGAATGACAATTTATGTTCTTCTGCCTTCCGCAGAGTGGGAAAGCTCTTTCCGGCCACCCAGAACTCACATCCCTGCAGTGTGCGGTTATGATGGGTAATATTTTCTCCGACAGTAATCCAGCGATCTGCCAGTTGAGGATTCCTGTCGATAAAAGCCCGGGCATCCTCGGTGGAAAAACATTTTTTATGGATGAGAGTGTACTTCATCCGGGCAGGGGTGGAAGAGTTTACCTCTGCTCTCCATTGCCCCCTGCTGTACTTTTCCTTGCTTTCCGGATGAATGTAAGAACCCCGTAGTTCAAAAGTAAGGGCTTCTTCGTTTTGCAGAACGCCCACTCTTATTTCTGGTCCCAGTTCTACAGCCATAAATACTTTCCTTTTCAAATGTTAAAGATGATAAAGGTAAGTATAACATATTTCGTTAATATGAAAAATCTAAAATTTCAATTAGCTTCCTTTTTATTCAAAAGTGTCAAAGAAACTATAATACCGAGAACAGCGCAGACAGTGGTGAGCCAGAAGGCGTTGGTGTACTGACCAAATATATCGCGAATATGTCCGGAGCTATAGGTGCCTATAAGAGCGCCTATTCCATAGGCAGTATAGATAATACCGTAATTTTGAGCATAATATTTCAGACCGAAAAGGGATGCAGTAGCGGTGGGAGCGATGGCCAGCCAGCCCCCCAGATTCAACCAGAAAATACTGAAGCATATAACATACAGAATAGTATTGCCGCTGCCCGCTGTAAGCATACCCAGTGATGCCAGTAAAATCATGATAAAAGAGAAGATGGAGGCGGTACGATATCCCTTCAGGTCGGTAAACCATCCAAAAAAAGGTCTTCCCACCCCGTTAAAGACAGCAAACAGGGAAACCAGTCCGGCAGCAACAGCAGGGCTAAGCTCGATGATTTCCACTCCGACGGGTTCAGAGATACCAATAGCCATGAGACCGCACAGGGTGCCAAATATATAACATATCCATAAGGCATAAAAAGATTTTGAACGAAGCATTTCTTTTGTCAGGACATCTTTTGGCTTGATAGTTTTTTTGTCTCCCGCTTTTTCCTCAAAACTTTCAGCCCATTGAGGTGGTGCTCCCTTTAAAGGCAATGCCAGTAAGACAATAACAATTAAAAATATTGCCCCCAGGATGCCGAAGGTTGCCATGACGTTGTACGCTTCGATTAAATGTCTGGCTAAGGGAGCGGTAACAAAAGGGGAAAGCCCAAAACCCGTTAAAACCAGGCCGACAGCCAGTCCTTTTTTGTCAGGAAACCAACGGGTTATTAAGGCTATAGGTGCTCCGTATACTATTCCGACACCGGAACCAGCGATCACTCCATAGGTAAGCGTCAAAGTTATTATACCCGTGGTAAAGGTCGATAAGAGCCATCCCAGGGCTACGGTTATTCCCCCGACTAATATAACAGTCTTTGCCCCTAATTTTTCAATAAAACGACCGGCAAAAGGCATAAGCAGGGCAAAGAAAAAGAGGAAAAACATGTAGGGTGTGCCGCTTTGAGCAGCTGTAACGTCAAGGTGCTCCTCAATGGGGCGCCTGAATACGCTCCAGGAATAAACGCTTCCCAGACAGATATTGATGATCATTCCGAAAATTAAATAAAACCACCGACCTTTTATCGGTTCAAGACCTAAAATTTTAGTTCTGGTTTCCATGGTGCCTCCTTTTCCAATGTATATTGATGTGTTACAGGAAATCTGGTTATATCTTTTTGGTTCTGGAAACCCGGATAAAAATTGGTTTTTTTTCTGTTATGAAGGGAAGTGCCTCTATGTGCTATTTTACGCCTCATAGCTGTAAATATTAAAGAAACATTCTGTATAAAAGATATTAGCTCAAAAGTTTTTGTAGGCATATAAGAGATCAAACTTATATGATAGTCCTTCTTTGTTTATGTAATTCTTTTTCAACCATTACATGTTTTGTTGTTCAGTTGAATAAAAGAAAAAATGCTTTTTTTTCTGACTATAAGAACGTCTTTTTTTGTCAGGCGGTCAATATTTTACAGGAATTTGATGATATGTCGTTAAAAATTTCCGAATTTGTATTTTTTTGTTGTATATTACATAATAAAGGGGATTATTCTCTTAATGAATTATCGGAAAAATATTCTATGAAAACCTTTTTTTTGAGGCATGCAATTATTCAGCTTGAGCAGGGTTATGAACCTGCTCTCTCAATAAAGATTCATTATTCATGAAGAATGATCCGGGTTTAAGGTCAGAGAAGTGTATAAAAGAACGGATAAATATCCGGCAAAATCAGCCTGTTATCGATCTGTAAAACCATTGAATTGGTACATACCCTGTTTTGACAGGTGGAAAAGACATGTACTCAAAAATATGTTGATGAAGAGTTTTCTCTTAAAAAGGAGGCTCGCCGCCGGTAATGTCTACCGTCTTGAACCTGTATTTTAGA
>PWGE01000234.1 GCA_003554345.1 Candidatus Sumerlaeota bacterium
AAGCCAACCGTCCTTTCGTCTATCCATCCAGGATTTCTACCATGTCCCAGATACTCCACGGACCGTGTTGAAGTCTCCATTTTTAACACTCTTCCGTCTGATCCCTGCACCAGGATATGTTCTGCATCAGGGGAAAACACGGGGTTATAAAAGTCAAAACCCTTCTCAAGGAGGATTTCTTGACTGCCTGTAGATATTTCAAGTGAGGCTAATTGATGGGGAACCGGATTGAAGAAAACAGTATCGGAATCAGGTGTAAATGTCAGGATATTCACATGCTGCCCGAGATCAAACTCTTTTTTTACCGTAAAATCTGAGTCCAGAATAATCAATATATTATCTAAAGTGTAGGCAATGGTTCCATCAGAAGCAACAGCCGGTGTTCCACATATCTTTTTCCAGTCAGCCAGCTGAATACGTTGATTTTCAGAAATATCATACAGTTTGGGAGATTGTTGAATGGTTTTTCCTTCCCCTCGAAAACCCTTATAGCTTACATAGCGATTATCAGGAGATATTTGAGGATAGTACCCGGCATTCCTGCTATCAGTGATAATCTGTTTCTTTCCGGTTTCATTGTCAACAATTGCCAATCCATCATATCTTTTATTGGTCAGGAGGGTCAGGGTTCCGTCTTCTGAGACAGCCACCGGTACCAACTCAGAATCAGCAGGCGGGCGCTTTTCATCCGCCCCGACAAAAATGCTGACGAATTGAGCACTCAGTATAAGTACTATCAAAAATATATATTTCACGCTTCCTCACTCCTTACTGGATTTACAAATCATCGGAAATGGTTCAACAAAACAGTCTGAAAAAGAATCTTTCTTACAAAGAATATTCAAAAAAAAACAGCATGGAAACACATCATTTGTCTTGCATTATTATATCACAATCTATCAATTATAAAAACAGAAAAAAGCCTTTTTAACTACCATCTTCTTTCTCCTTTGAGAATACTACCGTTCATAATTTTCTTTACTTGAAGGAGTATTATTAAGAGCCTTTTTTCATGCTCTCAAACAGTAATCATCTGAAGAAATAACATCTCAAAATGGTATAATGCTTTTCTGGCATTATCCAGAATGAGGTCATCTCCTCAAAGAATATAATGACAGGTTAAAAGGATAAATCACAGTGCTCAGGGAACTTTTCTTTCAAAATTTTATGGCCATTCTTCAGATTCTTTCTATTTCAGGTATTGGTTTTATTATTTTCCGCAGAAAAATTTTACCACTGGATTTTCTGAAGGATTTAGCCAGATTTATTATCTATGTCACACTCCCCTCGATGCTGATAACAAAAGTATCTGTTGAATTCAATCTCGAACTTCTTACTTCTTTGATATTTATACCTGTTATTATGCTCCTTATTTTCACCTTAAGTGCGGGAACAGTCTGGTTTTTAGGAAAAATTACCGGCTTATCTTTTCAAGACCGTCGTTTTCATATGGCACTGGGCACTTTTATGAATACGGTGTATTTACCCCTGGGGATGGTAAGTTTTATAATGCCGGAAGAACTACAGGGGTATGGCGTTTTTATTGTGACCATGTGTCTTTTTATCAGCACTCCCCTTTTATGGAGTGTAGGAGTTTACTGGGTAAAATGCAGTCAGTATTCCTGTCCGGCAGGCTTTCAGACAGCTAACATTTTTTCAGTTCCTTTCATCACCATGGTAATAGGGATGGCTATAGGTCTATTTAAGGATATTTTTCAAATTTCTACTGAACACTTTTTATTTCAAAACCCTGTCTTTTACGGACTGGACCAGCTGGGGCAACTTACAACACCATTAGCACTATTTGTACTGGGTGGTATGCTGGCAGGAGTGGGAAATGTATTTAAACCGGAAAACATGAAAGGATTATTGATAGTGGTAGGAACCCGTCTTATTATTATTCCGGGCATTTTTCTTTTATTGCTCTTTCTCACCAGCGAATGGGTAACGCCAGGTTATTACATGGGTCTTATTCTTACTATTGAAGCTGCTGCCCCACCTGCCATGAATCTTTCCATTATTTCACGCCATCACAATGCCCATATCCAGCAAACTTCCACCACGTTAATCACCTCATATCTCTGTTGTATTATCACCATTCCTGTTTGGATGACACTTTATACTTATTATTTTTCGTAAGAAACTGATTATCTGTCATGATATAATATATTATGTTAACATGAAAGAAGCAGTTTAAAGCAGGTTTGAACAGAACTATATTTTCAAGGAGAGGAGGACAGAATTCCATGAAAGTTGGCATCATAGGAATAACAGGTTACACCGGACAGGAACTGATAAAGATTCTGGATACTCATCCCGGATTCGAACTTGTAGAATTAGGAGCCCGTCTTACAGAGACCACGCCGGTTGGTGAGGTTCTTCCTGCTTTTCGCCATATGGATTATAAAATAACTCCAATAAAGGCCCCGTCAGACATACCATTGGCAGCCGAGGCGTATTTTCTTGCTTTGCCCCACTCTACAGCTATGGAATATGCACATTATCTGACAGAAAAAGACAAAATTGTCATTGATCTCAGTGCCGACTTCAGATTTCCGGATACCGCACTTTATAAGAAACACTACGGTGTCCATCATTTTCCCGAACTAAACGACAGAGCAGTATACGGATTACCGGAACTCTTTCGTGATAAAATAAAACAGTCCCGATTGGTAGCCAATCCAGGGTGCTATCCTACAGGCATCATACTGGGGGCTTATCCTCTTACCCGCAGGGGATTAGTTGATAGCCTTATCGCTGATTCCAAGTCAGGTGTTTCAGGTGCCGGACATCATCCTAAAGCCGCAAACGTATTTTGTGCGGTCAATGAAAACTTAAAGGCTTACAAAATTAATGAACACCGACATCAACCTGAAATAAAGACCATCCTTAATACAGTGTCTCCCCAGGCTATAGAGCGCTGTCTGTTTTCACCTCACCTGGTACCTATGAACCGTGGCATATTCTCTACTCTGTATATTTCGCTCAATCAACCAGCTTCTCTGCAGGATGTTCAAGAAATGTATACTGAAGATTACAAAAATGAACCATTTATTCGATTGGTTTCCCGGGACCAGGATGTAGAAACACGGTCAGTGGCCCACACAAATTTTTGCGATATCAAAATTCTGGCAAATGAATGGACGGTTATCATTCTCACTGCTATTGACAACCTGGGAAAGGGTGCAGCTACCCAGGCAGTTCATAATCTAAATATAATAGCCAGTATACCCGAAACCACCGGTTTGTTATGAAAAGAAAAAAAAGACTTTTACTGGGAACTCTTGTTATTTTTTTTCTCGTACTTTTGCTGAACCTGTTTTCCGGAATATCATATATCACCTCCCCTTTTATCAATGCAGGTCGTCATCTTCAGACCCTTTACTTTAATATATTAAGCCACACCGGAGAGTTCACAGACGAAGAATTCAAGGAGCTTAAAGCCGAAAGAGACTCATTTCGGGAAGAAGTAATACGTTTGCGGGAAGAAAATTACAAGCTCCGTCATATGCTGGATATCAAAGAGGAAGTTCTGAATGATATTCACAAGGTACTACCTGCCCAGGTGGTACAAACCCATCTGGGAAGAGGAGAGCGAACCTATCTCATTCAAGGTGGCACAGAACAGGGTTTCCATGAAAATGATATTGTACTTTCTTCAGAAGGGTTGGTAGGCAAAATAACCCATGCCACGACCTATTATAGCCAGGTTTTACTCATCATTGACAGTAATAGTTCCTTACCTGCCCTTATTCAGAAAAATCGGTTGCAGGGTATCATATATGGAACAGGGGACTGGAATGAGCTCATCATGGAATTAGATGGACCAGCAGAAGATGTAGAACCTGGCGATATGATAGTTACTTCAGGGATGGGTGTCATTTTCCCACCCGGTATTTTAATTGGTTTTGTTGAAGAAATTTTGCCGGATAGATATGGATTAGCTAATAGATTAATGATTGAACCCGCCGTTGATTTCAGGCGGCTGGAAATTGTCGGCATATCTCCCAGAAAAGATGAATCATGAATTTTTCTGATTCCTTTTTTCATCCTCAATCACCACAGTATAAAAAAATCCTTTTCAGCCTGTTGATTTTTTCAGCCAGTACCATCTTTTTCTTTATGACCCGCTACTCCTTTTTTTTCAGTGTTCCTCTTTTTCTGTACTACCCTCTCTGGACAAAACGCTGGTCTCTTGCCCAGCTTATCTACTGGTTCATGTTTGCGATCCTATTGGATGGTCTCGCCGGATATGAGACTGCTCATTCTTTTGCTTACTTTATGATTCTTTACTTTCTTAATCTAGCAGCCTATCGATTCATTTTTATTGATACCTGGCGTGCTGCTGTCATTCTGGGTATTCTGTCACATATTACACTTCATACACTCTATATCGTAGTATATCCCGGTACCGTATATTATTCCCGCACCCTTTTATTTCATTTTATGATATCTCAGGGTATCTTCATGGGATTATCACTTATCCTTTATCCCTGCCTTGCCCGTCGGATGGAAAAAAAACTGCAGTAGTATCATTATGATACATGCAGGGTCATTATAAAACAGAGAATGAGTTAAGAATGAGCAACTGACTTTTCTTTATCAAATATTTTCAGAAATTCGCCCTCTCTCCTGTAAAAGCAACTCTTTTTTTCTGTTTTCTTCCTCTGGAAAAAGGTGCAATCCCCTCAAAACCATTTTCCAGAAAACCACCTTCTTATACAAACTGGCACAATGATTGCTTTTATTAGTAGTAAAAACACCATAATAAATGAAGAGGTGAAAAATCATGAGATTTGATAAACTCACAATAAAAGCTCAGGAAGCACTGGGGGATGCTCAACAACTCGCTCATGAGAATAACCACCAGTATATTACTCCTGGACATTTAATGATAAGCTTTCTAAAACAGAAAGATGGTATCGTAACCACAATTATCCAGAAAATCGGACTCTCTCCTGATAATATCAGACAAAAAACGCAGGACATTATCGATTCTCATCCGAAGGTATACAATGAAACAGGTGAACAATTATATCTCTCTTCTGAATTAAACAAGGTGGTCAATGATGCCTTTTCTCTGGCTAAAAAGATGAAAGATGAATATGTCAGTATTGAACATCTTTTTCTGGCATTACTGGAAAACAAGAATGAAGTGAGCATGATGTTAAAAAGAGAAGGCCTCAAAGCGAAAGAGGTACAGGAAGTACTACGGGACATACGAGGCTCTCAGAGAATTACCGATCCCAACCCTGAAGACAAATATAATGTTCTGGAAAAATATGGACAGGATCTTACTGACCTGGCCCGCCAGGGTAAATTAGACCCTGTCATCGGGAGGGATGATGAAATACGAAGGGTCATGCAGATATTATCACGCCGCACCAAAAACAATCCTGTTCTGATTGGTGATCCCGGAGTAGGAAAGACAGCTATTGCCGAAGGTCTCGCACGCCGCATTTATGAGGGTGATGTGCCTGACCCCTTAAGAGATAAGACCATCTTTGCCTTGCAACTGGGAAGTCTTTTAGCCGGAGCGAAATACCGGGGAGAATTTGAAGACAGGTTAAAAGCCGTTATCAAAGCTATTGAAGAAGCAGAAGGGCAGATTTTCCTGTTCATTGACGAGTTGCACACCATGGTAGGAGCCGGATCTGCTGAAGGAGCGGTTGATGCCTCAAACATGCTCAAACCCGCACTGGCAAGGGGCACCCTGCGCTGTATTGGTGCTACTACTATCGATGAATACCGTAAACATATTGAAAAAGATGCTGCACTGGAAAGACGTTTCCAGCCGGTTATGATCCAGGAACCCGACCAGGAAGCCTCTATATCTATTCTTCGTGGAATCAAAGAAAAATACGAAATATATCACGGCATTGAGATCCAGGACTCTGCATTGGTAGCAGCTGTCACCTTATCTCACCGTTATATTACGGAGAGAAAATTGCCTGATAAAGCTATTGACCTCATTGATGAAGCGGCTGCCCGTTTACGGATGCAGGTAGATAGCCGCCCTGAAGAAATTGATGAACTGGAAAGAAAAATTGCCCGGTTAGAAGTTGAAAAACAAGCTCTTAAAAAAGAAAAGGATCGTGCTGCTAAGGAACGCCGGCAAAAAATTGAAAAGCAACTCCATGATCTGCGCGAAGAATCCAACCGCCTGAAGGGGCACTGGCAGACAGAAAAAGACCTCATCACCGGTGTTCAGGAAGCCAAGAGTACATTAGACCAGCTCAAACACGAGGCTGCCCAGGCTCAACGACGTGGTGAATACGAAAAAGCAGCGGAAATCAATTATGGAAAAATACCTTCCCTCAAGAAAGAACTGCAAGAAAAAAGTGACCGTTTAAGAGAAGTGCAGAAAGAATATAAAATGCTCAAAGAAGAAATTGAAGAAGAGGACATTGCCGAAATAATTTCCAAGTGGACAGCAATTCCGGTAGCCAGACTTATGGAGAGCGAAAAAGAAAAACTGCTGAAAATGGAAGACCGTCTCAGTCAAAGGGTTATCGGTCAGGATGAAGCTCTTACTAAAGTTTCCTACTCGATCAGGCGCTCTCGGGCTGGCTTACAGGATCCTCAAAGACCCATCGGAAGCTTTATCTTCCTGGGTTCTACCGGTGTTGGTAAAACCGAACTGGCACGAGCTCTTGCCGAATTTCTCTTCGACGATGAAAGAGCCATGATCCGCCTCGATATGTCTGAGTACATGGAAAAGCACGCAGTAGCCCGCCTCATCGGTGCACCTCCCGGATATGTGGGATATGAAGAAGGAGGACAGCTCACAGAAGCCGTGCGCAGGAGACCTTACAGCGTTATCCTGTTCGATGAAATAGAAAAAGCCCATAATGACGTGTTTAATGTTCTCCTCCAACTTCTCGACGATGGTCGAATTACAGATGGAAAAGGACGAACTGTCAATTTCACCAATACCATTATCATCATGACCTCTAACCTGGGAAGCGAATTTTACCGCATGGAGGAATTAAGGAAAGATATTGAAAAACGTAACAAACGGATTATGGAAACAGTAAACAATTACTTCCGACCTGAATTCCTCAACCGGGTTGATGAAATAATCATATTCAATGATCTGTCCCAAAAAGCGTTAAAGAGCATTGTGGATATCCAGCTGAAAAATCTGAACAGGTTGCTTGTGGATAATAAAATTCGAGTGCTTCTCACAGACAGTGCCAAAGAACACCTGTCAGAGATAGGGTATGACCCTGATTTTGGGGCACGTCCTCTGAAAAGGGCTCTTCAAAAGCATGTTGTAGATGCCCTGGCCCTGAAAATACTTGAGAATGAAATTCCACCTCATAGTCTGGTAGAAGTAGATTATGACGGGTCACAACTCACCTTTACTGCTCAAAAACTTCATCAGGAAGCAGAAGGCGAAGAAGAAGTAACCACTCAATAAGGCATCGCTTCTTCAGAAAACGCTCCTCCTGGCGGAGGGGCGTTTTTTATTTTGGCGAAAAAAGAAATATTCAGTCTATTCGCCTCACAAATTACTACTGGTTTTTATCTTCTGATGGCCTTTTCCCTTGTAATACATCTTCCTTGAAAATTGAAATTCTATTAATTTGGCATTTAATTGATAGTATGGCAATTGCAATTATCGCGGGCATTTTCAGTTTTATCTTAAGTCTGTTCCTTACGCCAGTGGTACGTCATCTCGCCTTGCAACTACACATTGTAGACGTTCCAAACAGTCGCAAGATACACAACAAGCCTATTCCTTATCTGGGTGGACTGGCTTTCTATTTTGTGTTTTTCAGTACCATGCTGTTATTCTTTTTCTTGATTCCCGAAGCATTTTCCACTACTCTTATTGAACATTTTAATGTCATCTTTATTTGCTCTACTCTCATTGTCTTTATCGGTCTGCTGGATGATGTATTCAATGTACGGGCCATATTTAAACTTCTTCTTCAAATAATGGTCGGAATTATCATGTTTTACCAGGGTTTTGCCATCGAATCAGTAACCATTCCTTTTGACGGCACTCTCGAGTTCGGTCATTGGGGCATCCTTCTTACTATTGTATGGTATGCAGCCATTAT
>PWGE01000115.1 GCA_003554345.1 Candidatus Sumerlaeota bacterium
AACCCAGGAGTATAGAACTTGTAAGCAATATTTTTCTGTTTTCTTAGTTGTTCTTCTTTTTCTGAATTCTTAAGGTATTTCTATTTTCAGAGGAGTTATTCACGCTAACTCAAGAGTTAGCGCCACCTATCATGAAAATAAGATGCCGATACCGCCAGAGTGAACTTTCAGAATAAGAATAAGATGCCGATACCGCCATAGGCGGACTGTAAGTCGGAGATCGGCGCTCCCAGGAAGGCAGAAATACACTCATGGAGTACAAGTTTTTATAGCGACGTATACTATATTTTGAAGGGTCTATTTTCAGAGGAGTGTCTAAATGATGACAAAGACATATATAAAAAGAAATCTCATCGGCGAAATTCCGGGAATAAACGCCGCATTATCCAGGCATATTGAAAATACGCTATTTCAGGCTCTTCAATTTCTGCATGCCAGGCTTTTTCCCATTCCAATGAAAAATATCCCTGAAAGTCAATTTCTTTCATTTTATTGACAAGATCTTTCAGAGGAAACATTCCTGAATTCATTAACACATAATGATCTTTTTGTTCCCAGGGTAAATACATCCAATCTTTTAAATGCAGATGTTTGATATAAGGTCGCATATACTTCAGTGAAATATCCAGCGATTCATCATGAACAAGGGTATGTTTCACATCCCATATTACACCATAATACCTGTCATTAACGTTTGAAAAAAGTTCTTTAACTTCCTTTCCCCTGGTGATAACATCATGCGTTTCAAGAAGCACCTGTACACCACTGTCTTTAACAAAAGATTCCAGTCTGTTGAAAGAATCTGCCACCCATTTAACAGGACCACCAAAAGTCCGCACATAAGGAGCCCCAATATCATAAGCCAGTTCAATCATAGTTTTTAAATTATCTTCCTGCTTCTGACGTTCCTCAAATTCGGTATCATGAAATTGAGAATAAGCAGTTAAACAGCATACTTCCACACCGTGATTTTTAAATTTATGGCGTAAATCATTCCTTTTTCCTTTATTCCACGAAGGGCTTATTTGTTTGTCATATCCCCTGAGTTCGACACCATCATATCTATTTCGATAAGCCCAATTAATTATCTTATCCATATCCCATTCAGGACAACCCAGCGTGCTAAAAGATAACTTCATGTAAATCACTCCTCATCCAGCGTTTGAAGTATGTAAGAAACCAGTGGTTTGAGACCTTTTCCAAGGTAACCACTGAGGCGAAAGACTTTTTTACTTCTTCCCCGGAAATACTCTTCTGCCTTTGCAAGGTGACCTGTATCTTGCACCATGTCTATCTTATTAAAAGCAACAATCTCTTTTTTTTCCATAAGTGAAGGATCAAATTCCACCATTTCATGACGAATAGTCTCGTATTCATGAATAACATCTTCCACCTCTTTAAAACTCACATCAATGAGGTGAAGAAGGATTTTGGTACGCTGAATATGTTTTAAAAACTGATGTCCAAGACCTTCTCCTTTGCTGGCACCTTCGATAAGACCGGGTAAATCTGCAAACACAATATGACGATTTTCCAGAATAATATAAACCCCAAGGTTAGGATGTATGGTAGTAAAAGGATAAGCACCTACTTTTGGATGTGCTCTGGTAAGATGCGCAAGCAACGTTGATTTTCCGGCATTTGGTAATCCAATAATACCTACATCAGCAATAAGCTTGAGTTCTAAAACAAGCTCTTTTTCTTCACCTTCTTCTCCCTCTTCTGCCTTTCGTGGTGCCTGATTGTGAGAAGAAGAAAAGTGGACATTACCTCTTCCTCCTTTTCCTCCTTTCACAGCAAGAAACTCTTTTTTATCTTCAACCAGATCTTCCAGTAATGTTCCTTCAGAAGAAAAAATCTGGATTCCGGGAGGAATATCTATATAAATGCTTTTCCCTTTCTTACCAGATTTTTTCCTGCCCTGGCCAGGTTTTCCATTCTCTGCTTTATATTGACTTTTATAGCGTAAATCAGCTAAAGTACTCAGCTTTTTATTTACACGGAAATAAACACTTCCTCCATCTCCTCCATCTCCTCCATCCGGTCCACCCCGGGGAACATACTTTTCCCTGCGGAAACTAACACAGCCATCACCACCTTTACCACTCATAACACGGATTTTTACTCTGTCGGCAAACATTAAATATAGACCTTTTTAAATGATACTATGCCTATCACCAGGAAAAGAATATTAGGAAACCAGGCACCAAACACTGGGGGTACAAAAGGAATTTCAGCTATATACTGTAAACCCAACATAAGGGCAAAATAAATAACCGAATAAACTATTCCTATACTGAGTGTAAACATATAGCCATGCTTATTGGTCATAAGCACAAGGGGAAAGGCTGCCAGACAGAGTATAAAAACTGCCAATGGCTGGGAAAGTTTTCTATGAAGTTCAAAAATATAAAAGTCTGATGTTTCTGTCTCCCGCATTTGCATAGCTTTTACATATGACCTGAGCTCAATAAAATTCATAAACTCCGGTTCTTTACCTATATCCAGAAATATCTCCAGTTTTTCTTCAAGAGGGATAACTTTTTCATTAAAAATCTCCGCTACCTTGAGCTCACCCTCTTCACTGAATAACCAGTGTGAACCATTAATAAAGCGCCATTCTTTGTCTTCAATAAAAATACCACTTTCAGCATCAATTCTTTCCAAAAGGAGAGAGTGATCTTCCGAAAGACGGGAAACAACAACCTGATGCATTACCTGTTCACGGGGTTCATACATTTCGATATTATAAAAGTATTCACCTGAGCCTTTCAACCATATATCCTTCTGATCTGTAATACGATAGGTAGCATCTCCCCTGACCAGTACATTCCAGATGTAATCAACTCTTTCATGAAGGATCGGTACCAGCATTTCTCCCATAAACACATTGAAAAAATAAAGAAAAATGAGGATTATCAATAAGGGTTTGAAAATACTCATGCGACTGACACCATTGGTAAGCAAAACCAATAGTTCGTTACGCCGGCTCATTCCGCCAATACTTACCAGCAGGGCAATCAAAACGATAAAAGGAAATATTTCATTAACATTAATCGGTACCAAATATAAAAAGTATTGTAAAGCAACCGGAAAAGACACATCCTGCGCCAGGATATAATCTACATCTTTGGCTACATCAAGGGAACTATACAGGATTATAAAAACAAAAAGGCATAGTAAAAAGTATTTTATATACTCTGTGACAAGGTACCTGGTAATTATCTTCATAAAATTGTGTATTGCCGGTCATTTTCAGAAAGTCAAAGCTGAAAAGAAATAAAATTGCCGACATCCTTCAGGCGATTCCTCAGGTTTTATAAAGAGTGGATTGCGCTTGGCGGGCATTTTGAGAATAAGGTTTTTGCTATCCAACAGACTGAGAACTTTATTAAAATTAGACACATCAACGTATATTTTAAACTTTTCTTTATTACTTTCAACGACCTCAATAATTACTTCGGATTTAATTGGCGAATTATAGGCTGAAATTTTTGTCTGCTCATCTCCATCAAAATCAATAGTAAAGCATGCAGAATCTGGATCCAGAATAGCAAAAAGAGGTTTTAGCCGGCTTCGTAGATTTTCAACATTATATTTAATTTCATATTTACTATCCTGTTGGATAAGATTGCGTAAATCCATATATTCTTCTGCTATAAGCAGTATTTTATAGGAAACTGATCCAATATTTATAACAGCTCTATCTTCACCCAGCTGAACAAATACTTGTTCGTCTTCTTCAAGAGGAGCGATTATTTTTTCTACCGCTTTCGCACATTTTAAAGGTAATACAAAACGTACTCTCTCTTCTATTTCCAGTTTATCTGTGTCAAATTCTATATAACCTAAAGAGGCTCCATCAGTAGCCCCTATCAAAAGAAAATCAGAATACCGCTCAAAAAGAACTCCCACATACATTGGCTGTTGTGCAACCCGTATATTAGGTGCAGCAAAGGGAATCACCTTTTTGAGACTGTATTGAAGGTGACCCGCCATAAAGGTCATTTCTTTTTTCACCTTTTCAATATTCATGAAAATAAATTCATCAGGATCAATAGTGGGAAAAGAATACTTACTGGAAGGAGTTTTCATTTCCAGACTATTATCCTGTAATTCGAATATGAGATCTTCTTCCGAAAGGTTTTTTACGATTGAAAAAAGCTCTTCTGCATTTACAGTGGTTTTTCCTTCTGATTCAACAGATGCTGGTATTTCCACTGTTATTTCAATATGGGTATCTGTAGCAGTAATATATGCTTTATCATGCGTAAAATTTATAAATACGTTCTTTAAAATAGGTGATGTCGATGATTTTTCTACAATATCATTGGTATGATCAAGAGCATTACGTAATTCTGTTTTTAGTAATGAACCTTTCATGATAATTAATATGCCTCCTCATAATTCTTCGGACTGTAATTATGATACATTTTTTTTTTAAAAACTTAAATCTAATCTCTATTAGTCATATACAGTCAGTAATGTGAATAATGAGGATAAATTAGATTATTCACCAGTAAAAGGGAGATTATTGATAATTATTTTGTGGATAGTTTTTGAAAAATCCGGTTGTTTACTGTGAAGAAAAGAGAACAGTTTTTTATCAATGATTTCAGGGAAAATTTTTAGCAAGGCGTGCACAATATTATTCACAAGAAGAAGTTATACTTTGTATAATAAATCATGATTATTACTTAAATACCTGAAATACAGAGCGTAAGAAAAAAGGATATCTTATATTTTTCCCATTTTGTTTTACTATATGAGAATGTTTTCTCCACAAAGTTTTCCACAACCACCTTTAACTCCTGTTTCACCGTTATTATAGAGTTATATCCCTGAAAATGGTCTTTTATAGTAAATTCAGGGATTTTAGGTGTAAATTTTTCACAAAGTTTTCCACAATAAAATACCAAATCAAGAGCTAAAAGAACTTACAGTTATATCAAGAATTTACATAAATAGGAAATATGAAATGTTTTAAAATAAGGTGATGTTTTAAATATCTTTTTTAGTTGGAGAAAAGGGATACATAAGAAAATTTTTTATTTAACAAAAGTACTGTTTAAAAATGTTGACTTTTTAATCCAAAGTTTCTAAATAAAACAGCGTTGTCCAGAAAAAACGAGGTAAAATTTCTACATTATTCTTTACGAACTATTACAGAATAGAGGCGTCCTGTTTTTTGTCCTTCACGCCTGTAAGAAAAGTATGAATGTTTGTGACAGACAGTGCATTCCGGTTTTCTACCAATCTGATAGGAAGGAATATTAAACTGCCTGCATTGAAAAAGTATAATAGCCTGGAGGTTAATATGGTTTGAAGTGATTATATCAGGAACCTCATTATATCTGGAGAGGAAAAGCTTTTTTACATCTTCTCCCACTTCAAAACAGCATTCTCTGATAAATGGGCCAAATTCCACATGGAGCTGACTCAGGTTTATATCATGTTTACGTTTGATAATTTTCAGAAAAGAAGGAAAAATCTCTTGATATATACCTCTCCAGCCGGCATGGATAAGTCCCACAAAGCCTGAGGGTGGATGAGTAAGAAAGATCGGAAGACAATCAGCCGTTTGAATAATAAGAGCCTCTTTGTTATCGAAGGTATAAAGGGCATCATAACCGGGATAGCAGGTGGTACCTTTTCCCTGGTTATAAACCTGGATGGCGGCGGTTGAATGAATTTGCTGAAGATAATGGAGACCATTTACCCACGGATAATTCTTTTCTATATATTTTTCAAATTCTGGTATGGTATGAATATCAGAATATTTAGTTGTCGTGAAAGCGAGAATATTTTTCAGATGTTCTTTATCAAAAATCTGAACAAGATGTGCTGGCATCAGTAATCTTTTTTTTCAAGAATATTTTCCCGATATCTTTCATATAATTTTCGAGCGGAGGGGTACATAGAATGTGGGCTCATAAAATGACTGAATTCGAAGGTAATTAATTTTTCTGAATAAGGTGTTGCCATTTCCATTTTTCTTTTCAGAATTCTCCAATCAATAGGGGGGAATCTAATATGATATCGTCGCCCAAAAGACTCTATATTTGTCCAGTTAGTGAGATTAAATTCACGACTGAGTTCATGAGCTTCTTTTAAATAATCTTCTAATTCAAATGTTTCTGACTTATTCATTTCAAAGGTACAGGAGCCATCCTGAAAAGCACAGATATCAATATATTTTCCGGCAGAGGAAAGGATAGTTCGCCAGTCTTCCATAAATCGACGATGTCGTTCCGGCTTATTTGCTTCCCGATAAGCCCAGGAGGGAAAGTAAGGAGAAATCAGGACAGGTTTTTCCGGTGCCAGTTCTTTCATCAAATGACTCATGCGGGTATACATTTCAATAGCCCCTACAGAAGCGATACACGTTTCGCTGGAAACGTACCATCCCCGGAAAGCCGGATGCTCTCCGTACCTTTCCATGATTTCGGGAAGAACTCTTTTATTTATTTCCCAATCTTCCTCCCATTCATTCCAGAAATCTACAGATGTTTTATTCACATACGTTCCAAAGAACAGTTTCATACCGCATCGCTCAGCTTCATCAAGAAACAATTGGCCCAGATCCGGTCCGGATTTTATACCAAGTACTTCAGAAGGATATATCGCCTGCTCTCGTAACCCCATTCTTATTATAATAACAGTGTCTATGCCGGCTTCTTTCATGGTGTCGAATTCACGACGCCAGTCCTCACGGCTCCAGTTCTGGGAAGGAATATCCCAGGTTATTTCGTCAAGAAAGGTACCTGTAATCTTCTTTGTTTCCATACTACGCTCCTCTATTTTTTTCTTTTTTTTACTTCTTGTCATTGGGAAAACGGCGCCTCAAAAGGGGTATATACCGGGCGCCTTCTTTTGAAAGTTTTGATTGATAAAAAGTTAAATATTCGAATTGTTCATCTGGTATTAATTCGATGCCTTTAAATTCTTCTAAAGCGGTTATATGTTTTTTAGTAAGAGATTTTTTTACTCTCCCCAGGGTTATATGAGGAATAAAAGGCCGCTTGTCGGTTGGCAGGTGTAAAGACTTAAGAAAATGGTCAATATCCTTTTTTAAAGGGATAAGTGGTTGAAAGCTTGATAAACCTATCCATATAACACGGGGAGAATGCCAGTGGGGAAAAACGTCGACCGCCCTGAGAGAAAAGTTGAAAGGTGAAGGAAGAGAAAGCTCATTAAGGTATTGACTGATTGCCTGTTGTTGTTCCTGATTAATATTTTTAAGAAAAGCGAGAGTGACATGAAACTGATTTTTTTTTGCCCACGATATCTTTGTTCCCACCATTTCTTTCTGGAGATTTTGACTGAACTGGTAAATTTTTTCGCAGGCCTGATGGGGGAGGTCCAGAGCAATAAAGGTTCTCATGAGATTTTTATTATGGCACATTATAGAAAAAATACAAACGATTCAAATGGTCTTTAACGAAAGAAACTAACGTTGTTATTCAGGTGAAAATCAGTATACTGGTATGATGCGAAAGAGAATTGCAGTGATAGATTTTTTGTTTTCCTGGCCACCTGATTCGGGAGCTCGTATTGATTTAAAGGAAATTTTGGTAAGATTACAGAAAGATTATGAGGTTATATTATTCATCCTTGACTATTCGAAGAGAGGTTTTGCCGGAAATATACATGATAAAATACCCATTCCCCTCAAAGTTATTTCTACTGATAAGAAAGACTATCATTCCCATAAATTCCTGCGGGAAATAAAGAGACAAGTTTTACAATTCAATCCCCACTGTGTATTTATTGCAGATTGCTGGCATATCAAACCATATCTCGTTGAAATGCTGAAGGACTACCCCATTTTTCTGAGATTTTATTGTTATGAAACCCTATGTTTGAAAAATAATGGAGTATTTATTTATCGTCACAATATCTGTAACAGGAATCACCTTATTTCAAAGAAAGATTTCTTCTTCTGTCAGTGGTGTTCGCTGAGCAGTATGGTTCGCCACCGCAGAGGCTATTTCGGGG
>PWGE01000365.1 GCA_003554345.1 Candidatus Sumerlaeota bacterium
AAAAGCTGATGAGTGACTCGGCAGGTTCCTCATATACGTTATCATAATGAAAGGATTGGGAGGCTATAAGACGTCCTTCACTGAATATGAAGTTCTGAATCTGCATAAACTGCTCTTTTTTCGCATAGTTCCAGAAATGATAGGTGCCCCGGGGTATATTCTGTAAAAGATCAACGTTCTGTTTTTCTGCAATAACATCAAGGGCCTGGATTAAGTTTTTATAGCGGGATGCTTTTTCAAAGGAGGCTTCTTCGGCAGCCTCCCACATGCGTTTATCCAGTTTTTTCCGGAGCTGGCTGAAACGTCCTTCCAGAATAGAAGTAACCTCGTCTATTATTTCACCGTACGTTGCCCTGGAAACAGGGTGACAGCAGGGAGCCAGGCATTGTTCCATTTCATAATATAAACACGGTCTTCTGCGGTTTTTGAAGGTATTGTTACTGCATTTTCGCAGGGGAAAGTTTTTCTGAATGAAACGATAGAGGTCTTTGATATTTCCCTGCGCTACGTACGGTCCAAAATAGCGGTTTCTGTCCTCTTTTACCTGGCGGGTGAGCAATAAGCGGGGATATTTCTCACTGGTGGTAAGAGCCATTTTCTGATAAGATTTATCATCCCGGAAATAAATGTTAAACAGCGGGTGATGCTTTTTAATTAAGGTGCTTTCCAGTAAAAGGGCTTCGCTTTCATTTTCGGTGGTTATTGTTTCGATATCATGTACCAGTTCCTTGAGATGTTCGATGAACCACCTTTTATCATGACTTTTTCCGAAATACTGACGGACCCTTTTTCTCAGATTCCTGGCTTTGCCAATATAAAGAATGGTGCCCGCCGCGTTTTTCATAATATAGACGCCCGGTTGTGAAACTATCTTCTGCAGTAGAGTTTGGAAACGTTCCGTCTTATTCATGAGGCGTTGTTCCTGACTTCCAGCGTTTTAAGACATTGATGAAAAAAACAATGTTTCCCACGAGATAGCGCTTTGCCAGCCGGCGGGGTTCCTGCAGTAAACGGTATAACCATTCCAGGCCTGTTTTTTGCATGAGAAGGGGTGCACGTTTTTTTTCACCTGTAACAAAGTCCAGCAGGGCTCCTACATTCCAGATAGGACAACCAATTTCTTTCACTGCACGAAAGCTCCACTTTTCCTGTCGGGGAGAACCCATCCCCGCTATGACAAGATGGGGGTGAAAAGATGCTATACGCTTTCTTAACCCGGGTTCGGTTTCCGGCGTAAAATATCCATGGTGAAAATCTGCCGTAAGCCGGGGGCAATGTTTTTTTAACTTTGTCTGCAGGTTTTCAATCACCGCCGGGGTGGAACCTACAAAGAAAAGACGCAATTGTTCTTTTTCTGCCAGCTTCAGAAAATCCATAAAATAATCAGCAGCTGTTAAACGGGGTGCTTTCTGTTTATATAAGAGCCTTACCGTCAAGGCGATGGAAACACCATCGATATAAACCACATCTGCTTCCTGGAGCAATTCCTGAAAAAGGGGATCTTTCTGGGCTCTGTTAAAAATATCGGCGTTCAGGTAACAGATGACGGCCTGCTTTCTCTCTTTCGACAGGGTCAGGATGCTTTCCATGAGGTTGGAAGGAGAAGAATAAGGTTGTAAAGGCACTCCCAGAAAGTCCATTTTTAACGCCTGAGCAAATAAATGCCATACTGCGCAAACAGGTTTGGAGCCATTCGATTGAACAAGCCGCTCATTTTGCCGGGACTGTCCATATCAAGAAAGACTTCTTCCTGGATTTCTATATCCCTATCCCGGCAATATTTTTTAAAGTCGTTGATAGTGATCAAGTGAATATTGGGGGTATTATACCATTCAAAGGGTAAAATGTTTGATTTGGGCATGAGGCCTTTGAAGAAGAGATAAGACCTGATTTGATAATGTCCGAAATTGGGGAAGGACACCACGGCGTGTTTTCCTATACGGAGGATCTCTTCCAGAACCTTTCCCGGTTGAAACAGGACCTGCAGCGTCCGGCTGAGGATGACATAATCATAAAATCTATCGGGCAGATATGGCATACCTTTTTCTATATTATGCTGAATAATGGGGACGCCGCGGCTGGTAGCCTGTAAAATCTGGCCGAAATCAATTTCCACCCCCTGGATTCGACAGTTCTTTTTATTTTGTAATGATAAGAGTAATTCACCTTCTGAACATCCGATATCGAGCACAGAACTCCCCGGTTCAATCATCTCTGCGATGATTTCGTAATCTCCTCGTTGAATGGATTTCCATTTTTCAGGATTCATGAGAGCTCCTCTTCAAACTGTTGATGGGTGGATTCCAGGAAATTAGCAAGAAGGGCTCCTAATTGTTCTTTTTCCAGTAAAAAGGCATCGTGTCCGTATTGGGAGTCGATTTCAGTAAAAGTAACAGGAAACCTGAGTTTCTGAAGAGCAGAGGTAATTTCCCAGGACTGGTAGGTTGGAAACAGCCAGTCAGACGTGAAGGAGACCACCAGGTAATGTCCATTACTCCTGGAAAAAGTCTTTTCCAGGCTGTTTGCACCTGCTGCCAGGTCAAAATAATCCATAGCTTTGGACAGATATAAAAGAGAATTGGCATCGAAACGCCTGACGAAACTCTGTCCTTGATGATGGAGATAACTTTCTACCTGGAATTCAGTGAGGAAATTATAGCTGAGTTCTTCCTGGAATTGCAGGCGACGGCCGAATTTTTGATGCATACTTTCATCGCTGAGATAGGTGATATGACCGATCATCCTGGCAACAGCCAGGCCTTTTTCAGGATAAGGTCCGTCATAATAATCCCCGTTATTATAATTCGGATCGGAAATGATAGCCTGCCTGGAAACTTCATTGAAAGCGATACTTTGCGCTGAGAGTCGGCTGGTGGCGGCAATGGGAATACAGCTGTAAACACTGTCCGGATAGCTCACCATCCATTGAAGGGCTTGCATTCCTCCCATGGAACCTCCGACTACGGTAAGAAGTTGGGGAATTTCCAGATGTTCGAGCAGCTTTTTTTGTACTTTGACCATATCGTTGATGGTTATGATGGGAAAACTCAAACCATAGGGGTTGCCGGTTTCCGGATTTATGGAAGAAGGGCCGGTGGTCCCCTTGCAACCGCCCAGTACATTCGAGCTGATGATGAAATATTTATTACTGTCGATAGGCTTGCCGGGACCCACCATCATGTCCCACCAACCCGGCTTATTATCTTCCGGCGAATGATATCCGGCGCAGTGCGCATCACCGGAAAGAGCATGAAGAATTAAGATAGCGTTGCTTTTCCGGCTGTTCAATGAGCCGTAGGTTTCGTAAGCTACCGTGATAGGACCAAATTCTTTGCCGGAATCCAGCTGGATATTCTCTGGAATATTATAATATTGTGTTTCGACTAAAAGAGGTGTTTCAGTTGCCATAATTCAGGTACATTCCCCTGGAAAAGATGCTAAATATTGTACCACGTAGCTTAAAGAGTTCAAACCAGCTATGGAGAGGTAAGGAAGGAAATTCACGATTTTACTTTTTTTTATTGCTAACATTTTAAGAACACGCTTGTAATTTTATTGAATATGCCCAAAAGATAACCGCTAAATGTATGAGAGTGGTATATTTCTCAAAATGAAGAGAACAGCTTGTTTTGAAAGGTTATAAAAAATATCGGCATAAAAAACTTGACAAACGTCAGTAAATGTATTATAAATAAGATAAGATATGAATAAAATTAAAACCAAAAACAATGGAGGTGTTATATGAAGAGAAAACTGCTCTATTTCACAATTTTATTATGTTTTACATCAATTTCTATTTTTGCTCAAGCTATTAGAAATGTTGAGGTTCCCACGGTAGTGACTGTCCCGATGGACGAGGTGGAAGATCCTCACATTGAGCCTACAGAAGCCATGATTTATGGGCGTATTGAAGATGACGGAGGCGCTCCTGTTACTGAAGTAAGATTCAGCTGGGGTACGACTTCGGATTGTGGAGATGGCTTTGTAAGTGATGACGATAATGAAATTGAGTGGTGTGCAGATGAGGTGGAATTCTGGTATTTATTAACGGAAATGGAGGAAGGCACTCCCCTTGAACCCGGAAACACCTATTATTATCAAACATGGGCTCATAATGAGGAAGGCTGGGGCATTGGGGATGCTGAATCATTTACGACTCCTGAAGAGACCGAAGATCCCGAAGACCCAGAAGACCCAGATTATCAGATAATGTTCGAGGAATCTTTTGAAGGTGGTGAAGCGTCAGAGCTCTGGGAAGAATGGGACGGTTTTGTGACGGGAGGAACTATGGAGGTCGTTCAGGACGGTGATACAGATTGGCGTGATGTAGCTATTTCAGAACCGCCTGAAAGCAACGGGTATTTTGGTAAAACTACCATTGATCATGATTCAGCAGCAACCAATATCTGGAAAACCGGTTCTCCTTTTGCCACTGATTATACTATTGAAGCATGGATATATGTTCCTGCCGTGACTGGTGATGATCCCCCAGATAATTGGTTTTATCAGTATATTACAGGATATATAGATGAAGGGCAACAATCACTGAAAATGTCCTGGAGGAAGGAGAAGGATGGTATCATCTCAAGATGGAATTATCGGGTCCTGCCGCTTATGTTTATGTAGATGATGACTATCTGGGAGTGCTTGATTGGTCTGATGTGGACCCAACCGCCGCCTCAGGGCAGTATGGTGTTGGAATGTACATGAATGGGGCAGGAGAAAGATCCCTTTATTTTGATGATTTTAAAGCTTATACAGAGCTTGTGACCTTTGCTACTGATTGGACACAGTTTGAATAATTAGTATGCGTTATAATCAAGGAAGACCGTGGCTCATACGATTCACGGTCTTCTTTTTTTTATTAACAATTTTTGTTACTGGTTATTTGTTTGCCGACACTCTTTCTTCTGAGTCTCTCCTCAGGTTGAGCCAGGCTGTATGGTTGGAGGAGAGAGAATATTTTGATATTCCTGAAGAACAACTTCTGGAAACAGTACTTCAGGACCGAAAATTTGACGAATGGGTGGCACAAAAAGCCCGGCAAGCAGGGCTTACACTTACTTCAGATGAGAAAAAAACAATATCGTCTCATGGAAACTCTCTCAAGATTTCTCTTACTGCCGAATATCTGACCGGTAAGATTGAAATGTCTTCGGAAGAATTACAGGTCTTTGCCGAAAAAAAAGGTTGGCTCAAAGACAGACCTGAAAGATTCGAAGTGTTTTATCTTTTTATTGATGGGACGGATGCTTCTGGTGAGGAAGAGGAGGATTATTACGCTCAGAAAGCCCGGGAAATTCGCGAGAAGATTACGAAAGATAATTTTCGGGACATGGCTCGGTTATGGAGTGATGTTCCCAGTGCAGAAAGGGGCGGAAGCCTGGGTTTGATATGCCTTGAAGGAAGGGGTCCGACATTTTCACAACATGTACGGCAAACAGAACCTGGAACCATCAGTCCCCCGTTACCCACTCCCTCAGGGTGGAATATCATTTACGTCCGAAATCATATACCCGAGGAAAAGCGTGAATTTACTGATGATGAATTGTTGACTATGGTGAGAAGTTTTCATGCTGCTTCAATAAGAGAGAAATTACGCAAAGAACCAGATCTTTTAAGTGAAACCTGGAAGGAGGTTGAGTCTGATCTGAAGAAATACTATCGGGAAGAGTTGAGCTGGTATGAAGATTTTCTCCTGGCAAAGCATTATTTTCGTTCGCGAATGAGGCAAAAAGAACCCTGCGAAGAAGGATTGCGGGAGATTTACCAGGACAATAAAGATTCCTTTCAGAGCCTTCCTTCTTTTAAAGCCCGTGACATGCTTTTGAGTTCGGAAAAGTGGTCAAGAGAAAAGACTCCTTCTGCGTGGTTAGACCGGCGCAGAGTGCGAAATAGAGCCCGGGAACTCAGGAAAAGGGTGCTGGAGGAAGAAAAAAGCTTTGCTGAGCTAGCCCGTCGTTATTCTGTCAGCAATTCAGCTGCGAAAGGAGGAGACATCGGCTGGATTACTCCCCCTTCTTCTGCATTGTATGACCGTACCCTGGCAGATTTAAAACCGGGGAAGGTCAGTGTGCCTTTGAGTACAGATAATGGCTATCTCCTTCTTTATCTGGAGGATATAAAACCGCCAAAACCATTTTCTTTCGAAGAGGTTAAAGACAGGGTTAAAAATTCATGGTATGGAAGAACAAGAGAACAATTGCGTAGAAAGCTGCGGGAAGAGTGGAAGAACCATAAAAAATGAGAAATATTGAAGCTTAGGTATGCCGGACAATTGATGATACAAAACCTCTGGGTGGTACTTTTTGTTGTCGGACTTTACCTGAAGAAAAGAGTGATATTCTCCTTTTTTATTACCGAAACCTTATGTCATGTTGGTCTTTTCAAAAGAGAAGACTGTTAACACTTGTAGACTGAATCAGCAATTCGTTATATTTTCTAATGACAAAAGTAAAATAATAATCTTGACAGGAGTAAAAAATTGTATTAATATAATATAGAAAGGATATTTTAATCTAAGGAGGTATATGTATGAGAAGTTTTTTGTTTACTTTAATTTTCTGTTGTGGATGTCTTTTATTCGCTCAATTTTCCCTGCCTTTTATTGATGATTTTTCCGGAGAAGATCCGGGATGGAGTGAGTCTGTTGTTACTCCTGACTCTGTAGCTGATAATAATCATCAACTGGAGCGAAACGTTACGACTGCTGATATTCAGGCATTGGATGAGGATTTTGAAGCTCCTCAGGATAGTAATGGAGAGTTTCTGGTAATGGAAGTCAATGTTTACGATGAAGTGGAACAATGTGTAGCCCTGGTGCTGGATCAGGACCTTGATGATATTGTGGTAGAATGGCGGAAAATGGTATGGATCGAACCCGGCTGGACTACTGCTACCTCGGAATTTGCCGGAGTGGCGGTGAGGGCGAATGATCTTCTATCAACAGTTGGAGCTGATGCTGGATTTATGGATGATGGATACATGTTGCGCGTGCGAACGGATTATTCCGGTACTCTTGGTTCTTATGCCGCTACGAAAAAGGTGGTAGGTAATGATCGTCAAAGTCCACCTGATGGGAAATGGCTTCTCTTTGAAGAAGGCTCTGATGGTGAAGGAGTGCATTGGGATTCAACTTTAATAAATATTAATCCTGATCCCGATGGTGATCCTATCCGTGTGACCAATCTCTGGGTAACCTACCGCATTGAGGCGGTTGGGAATTGGATTCGTTATTATATCAATGAGGACCTGGTATTTACAATTTATGATGATGAGTTTTCTTCCGGAAACGTTATTCTCTTTATGTGGGACCAATGGGATTCAGCAACTGACGAAGAGAATAAGGTTTTGTCAATTGTTGACTATATTGAAGTAGATGAATACGTTGAACCCACCTCTGCTGCCAGCTGGTCATTGTTTAGATAATTGACGCTGTTTTAGCTCAATAAGAGCCGTGGACCTGAGACAGGTTCACGGCTCTTTTTTTATGCTGTAGAGATGTTTGTGAAAAAAAATAATTTCATCAGACCCGGAGAAGAGATTTCACGGGATGGACAGGATGAAACAGGATAAGAACAAAAAGATTAAGAATTCAGAATATTTGCATCGATATACAGGATGTACAGGATAGGGAGTAAAGACAAACAAACCCCGGAATGAGAATGTATCACGCAAAGCTCGCCAAGCCCGCAAAGTAATACATACCAGAGATAAATCAAGAAATAAGACGAAGTCCGCAAGGAAGATGAAAATCTTTTGGAAAAGAGGAGAAAAGAGAAAGAAAACAGAAACCAGAAAATTACTTGCATCGATGCACAGGATAGTCAGGATATCAGAAAAAAGATGATCTCATCTGACCTAAAAAAGAGATTTAACATGATGAACAGGGTGCGCCAGGAAAAGCTTTTAGATTCTTGTCGGTTGAAGTCCGGCATAGGTAAGGTCTAACCAGCCGCCTATCACCAAATGGTAC
>PWGE01000308.1 GCA_003554345.1 Candidatus Sumerlaeota bacterium
CACATAAAAACAGGTGCCGCATGCTATACATCCTTCTCCTTTGTATTCGGTTGCCACATAACCAAGCTTGTTGATGTTGTCCCCTTTTTGAAGAACTCTGACGGGACAGTATTCGATACAGAGATCACAGGCTTTGCAATGATCCTGATGAATAATAATACGATGTTTTTGTTTGTTTTCTGTCATATGATTCAGGACGATTCCTTTGTAATCTGTAATTTTTCACAGGCTTGTTCCCGTAACCGGAATTTCTGAATTTTTCCATTTGCTGTCATGGGAAAACTCTCCACAAAAAAGACATAATAAGGGGTTTTATACCGGGCAATTTTACCCCGGCAAAAGTCCTTCACATCTTCCTCAGAAATAGAATCTCTTTTTTGGGGGATAATAAAGGCAGCCACCTGTTCGCCATACTTTTTATCAGGAATACCAACAACTTGTACATCCTGTATACTGGGCATTTTATAGAGAAACTGTTCAATTTCAAGAGGATAAATGTTTTCTCCCCCTCGTATGATCATGTCTTTGAGGCGGCCTGTTATACGATAATAGTTTTCTTCATCATATGATGCCAGGTCCCGGGTATGAAGCCATCCCTCTTCATCGATAACTTCCCTGGTTTGTTCGGGCATATTATAGTAGCCTTTCATCACATTATACCCCCGACAGCAGAGTTCGCCCTGTTCTCCCGGAGGACAGGTTTCCTGTGTTTCGGGATCGATAACTTTTACCTCGATGCCCGGCAAAGGTTTACCTACCGTAGAAACCCGTCGTTCTATGGGGTCATCCGTCGCAGTCTGGGTGATGACAGGTGATCCCTCTGTTAACCCATAAGCAATGGTAATTTCCTCACAATGCATTTTTTTGATCACTTTTTTCATGATTTCGATGGGACATGGAGAACCTGCCATGATACCCGTGCGCAGAGAAGACAGGTCAAACATGGAAAACATGGGATGGTTGAGTTCTGCGATAAACATCGTTGGAACCCCATACAGGGCGGTACACTTTTCTTTTTCTACGGCTGCTAACGTAAGAAGAGGGTCAAAACTTTCCAGGATAACCAGGGTTCCTGCATGGGTGAGGATGGCCAGTACTCCTAACACACACCCAAAACAGTGAAAAAGAGGAACAGGAAGACATAACCGTTCTCTGATAGTAAATTTTTGACGCTCTCCTATATAAAAACCGTTATTTAAAATATTATGGTGGGACAACATGACCCCTTTGGGAAATCCTGTAGTCCCTGAGGTGTATTGCATGTTTATAACTTCATGACAGTTCAGTTTTTCTCTGGCAGCATGAAACTTTTCTTCAGAATAATGTTTGCCCAGTAAAAGCAGTTCAGAGATATTATACATACCCCTGTGCTTTTGAGGACCAATAAAAATGACACTTTTCAGGTGAGGGAATATCTCAGATTGAAGGTAACCTCTCTCGTGCATTCTGAGTTCAGGGACCAGCTCATAGACGGTATTAACATAGCCGGTATCTTTGTAACCATCAATAATTGCCAGGGCACGCATCTGTGATTGCTCGATGATGTAAGAAAGTTCATGCTTTTTATACAGAGTGTTTACCGTTACTAAAACAACACCGATTTTAGCTGTGGCAAACATAAAGGTTAACCAATCAGGAACGTTACTTGCCCATATTCCAAGATGGTCCCCTTTTTTTAATCCAATAGAAAGTAACCCTCTGGCTAAAAAGTTCACCCGGTTGTTGAATTCCTGGTAGGTAAACCTTAAATCCCTATCCGGATAGACCATAAATTCCTGAAAAGGGTGTTTTTCAGAGATTTTTTCCAGAAAACTACCCAGTGTATGTGTCAGATAGTGCATGGATCAGCCTCGTTAAGTGATAGTTTCACATGGGAGTATGAATTACGGCAAGGATTCTTGCCCCTTTTTCATTTGCGCTCTGAACGCAATGGGGAAGAATGGAGTCGTAATATATACTGTCTCCTGCTTTTAAAGTATATTTCTTTTGACCATACTGAATGCTGATTTCTCCTTCCAGTACATAAATAAATTCTTCACCTTCGTGCGTAGAAAGGTTAGGGTCATTGTCGGATGAAGGGGAAATGTTTATCAGAAAGGGTTCCATTTGCCGGTCTTTCTTGTTAGCGGCTAAAGAGAAAAAGTTCAGTTCAGAGCCGGAAAGTCGGGAAGAGTCTTTGAAGCGAATGACTTTTTGCGAAGCATCGGCCCGCACAATGACCGGTGAACTTGTTGTCTCATCATCAAGAAAGGTTCCCAGGCGAACTCCCAGACTACGGGCAATTTTCAATAAAGGGCTGAGCGAAGGGAGCATCTTGTTATTTTCGATGAACTCTATCATCTCTTCACTGACAGAAGACCGCTGGGCAAGCTCGCTTCGACTCAGTTTTCTGCTCTCACGTATTTGTTTAATCCGCTCACCTAATTGAATGTTTTTCTCCATCGGTAGAACCCCATAGTAATTGTGCAGTACGTGCCATTATACTCCAGGAACGGAAAAATGCAAATGAGGGAGTGAGGTAAAAACAAGACGACAGAAAAATTTTTTACTGTTCATGAAAGGCTGAAGAGAAATGTGGTGTTGACAAACTCAGACAATGATCCTTCCCTGACTTATCAGTTACACAGACCATTTTTTCTGACAGGCAAAAAAGCAGTCTGAAAAAAATTCTCCTATCTGAAAAGCAGCAAAACGATAAGATCTTATGGGGGACAGGGCATGATTGTCATAATGCAGAGATGATTACAAGTCACGGAAAGTTTTTCGGTAATATTTTTCATATATATGATCCCAGGTGTATTGCTGGAGAACTTTTTTTCTTCCCTGTTCTCCCATTTCCCTGCATTTTTGATGATCATCAAGCAGGTGTTCCAGGTAAAAGACCATTTGATCAACATTATTGGGCTCTATGATGTAACCCTCCTTACCGTGGTCAAATATTTGTCCAAGGCCGCCTACGTTTGTTACGATGAGAGGTCTGCCCGTTGCCATGTCTTCCAGGGCGACAATGCCGAAAGGTTCTGGCCAGATAGAGGGAACCACACAGATGGTTGATTCATGATATAAAGAAGGGAGTTGATTCATGGGGCGCCATGGAACATGTTCAAGAAAAGGGAGGTTTTCTTTTACAGGGAACCGGGCTGTATATTTAACTTTAAAATCCTTTCTTTTGTTGTAAAGTTTTCTGCAGGCCTTAAGAAGAAAAGGAAACCCTTTTAAGGGATCATTGACCCGACCCGGAATAAGAATGACACCGGGAGACTGTCTGGGAACAGGTTGAAAGGAAAAAAGTTCGGGATCAATACCTGACGGTGTCAGGCGGGTATTTGGATTATACCTATCAATGAGTTTTTTGATGAAGGTATTGTAACAGATGATTGTATCAGCTTCCCGAAGCATCTGGCGGACCTTCTCAGGAAAAAAAGGGCTGAACGCTCTGCCTGCCACATAGTCGTCGATAAAGAACCAGCTGCGGTGACGAAAAAAATTTGAGAGGCAACAGAACTGACAGAATAAATGATCCTTTATTCCTGACAGGTGGAAACGACGACAGAGTTTTTGACGGAAGGTAAATAACCCGAAATTTTTCAGACAAAGGGATTCATATGCGTAAAAACGCAGTACCCGACGGTATCCTTTCAAGGCATGAAAAATTCTTGGTTTGGTATATAAAGCATCGGCAATGAAGACAACATCGGGATTGAATTGATCTACAGCTTTTTTAAAGGCTCGAGTTAATCCCTTCCCATGAAATTCTGCCCGGGAAATTGGAAGAATCTTGACCGGAAAATCTAATGATTCCAGTATCTGGCCTCGTGGAAAATGATAGTCATAAGCCGGGGCAAAGAGACAGACTTCAAAATCTCCGGCAAGACGCTGAGTAATTTCCTTAATATCTGTTCTGGCTCCTCCGTCCGGAGGCCAGCGAAAAAGTAAATCTATGACTGCTATCTTCTTTTTCATAGGACTTTTTATTATCAACGTGCGAAAACAGACAAGATCTCAAGATATTGTTTTTTCAGTCATCAGAAAAAAGTGTTCAAAAATTATCTTTCAAATCTACAGTCCTTATTGACTGTTGAAGTATATCTCCTACCGGCTTAATTTTACTGGTGATGTGTCATGACTTTGAGGTTCGGGTTCTTTAAAAAAAACATTATAACACAGGCAACAAAGAATGCTTGATTTTGCCCGTATTAAGCATTCCATCATTTTGGAAACGATGGTTGAAAGGACGGACGGGGTTGCGATTTGGATAGAAATACAATGAGTCCGATCAGATAGATGTTTTGGCAGGGGCGTGTTACTATCGGCCTGAATCACACGCACTTAAAGGCCTGTTATTTTCCGGAAAGATGTTCTCGTAATTTTTTATAACCCCAGGCTGGGTGTCTCAATGAATACAGGATTTTTTGGGCTCTTTGTCTTCTTTTTCTTCGGGAACAGTGTTTTTCCCAGGCTTGACAGGCTTCTCGATGGATTTGTTCTAATTCCTTTGCTTCAAGGTGGTTGGTTTTGATGACAGAGGTGCTAAAACCATCATAATCGTTCCAGTTTGCTGATACAAGATGTCCTTTTTGTTGCATCTCTTCAAAAAAGCGGGACCCGGGAAAAGGAGTAACAATAGAAAACTGAACCGAGTCAGGATCCATTTCGAGGGCAAAATTCAAGGTCTCGGCAGCTGTTTCCCGGGTCTCTCCGGGCAGTCCAAAGGTGAAGGTTAAATGCATTTTTATTCCCAGTTTTTTTGTAAACAGACAAACGTCCCTCACTTTTTTAAGATCAAGAGCCTTTCCGCACTGGTCTACAATCTGTTGATTGTAGGATTCAATACCGTATTTAACCGCGTATAAACCACTCTTTTTTAAGAAAGCAAGGAGCTGTTCATTCAGCAAATCAGCCCGAGCCATAAACCCCCAGGGAACATTGAAATTCCTTTCAATAAAACCCCTGGCAATTTCCTTGATCCGCTCATGCCCGATATTGAAAGTATCATCATCGAAATATACAGAGCGATAAATACCGGTATCAAGACACTGTTCTATTTCATCCAGGACCAATTGAGGGTCACGTGGACGGTACCTGTGAGAACCATACATGAGCTGAGGCCAGGAACAAAAACTACACTGATAGGGGCATCCCCTGCTCGCCCACATTTGCAGGCTTGGATAAGGTATTTCACAAAACCCGTCATAGTATTTTTCCATGGGTAAAAGATGCCTTGCCGGAAAAGGCAGTGAATCAATATCCTGGTCAAGGGGTCGCGGTTTTGTTTTGATAACTTCTTCCTTACCTCGAAAAAGTATGCCGGGTATATGTTCGTAGTTTCTATCTTTCTCAAAAGCCTGGACGATCTGAAGCACAGTTTTTTCATATTCACCATCAATAGTCATATTTACTATATCCTGATTCTGAAGGAAATCTTTGTTTTTTAAGTGATGATGAGCTCCGCAAAAGATAAGCAGCTCAGGTTTTGCCTTGCTTTTTATTTCCCTGGCGATGGAATAATCGACATCAAAAGAAGGGATGGAGGTTTCCAGGATCACAATATGAGGAGAAAAATCGATTACTTTTTCCAGGAACTTTTCATTACTGAGCCGTAGAGCAACAGCATCTAACAGAGAAATTTCGAATCCATGCTTTTCTAATAAGGCAGCAGTATAAGCAAGGAAAAAGGGGAAGGGTACGTACTTTTCCTCCTCTTTCCTCAAATGCGGCCACCTGGAACCTGCACGGACTCCATAATACCCTTTTCTATACCAGGGAGCATTACCTAAAAATATACGGGGTTTTTTCATACGCATTATCTTATTTCGTGTATTCTAATACAAATATTTAAGTTGTAAAAAATAACAACCACGAAAAGGATTTGTTGAAGGAAAAAGCGAAATATATCAGGATGGTTATCATATCCAGCTGTTGTATGAAATTGATGAGGTGGAAAATGTTAATCTATCGTGGTTATATGCCATTCATTATGTCGGGTAATCCCCACCTTTTCAGTTTTTAATGAGTCTTTTTATCTGAATCTGACGGGAAGGTACAGCGATAACCTTCTTGTATAATATGTGTATAGAACAGGTCGACCAGTTCTTCCTCGAGGCGTGAGAAGGGCCCTCTTATGCCACTTTCTGAAGTGTTGGCTCCATTGATCAGAACAATTATTCCAAAGTTGGTATCCTGGTGACGGGTATAGTAGGTGTTTGTGATAACTCCATAGGCGGCTCCGCTGTGACCGTACAGGGTATAACCGTCTAATAACTCATCGGTAATGTGAATACCCAGCCCTTTTTTTTTGTATAAACCATTGAAGGTGGCTGGACCGCCTTTATCAGTTTTGACACTTATTTCATGCATTTTCTTGATTGACTCGGGCGAAAAAATCTTTCTGTGGTCACAGGTTCCATTATTTATCATGAGTCGGACAAAGTTTGTAAGTTCCCTGGCATTGGAGATCATTCCCCCCTGGGGACTGTAAAGCCCTCCATGTGTACCCGGCAGATAATGTTCCCATTCAGGAAGAGAGGGCAACAGGGTGGGAGTAAAAGAGGTCGATGCACCATTTTGAAATCTGTATAAAACAGCGCTATTCTCTCTGGCTTTATCTCTGAAATTAAAAGTGCTTTGATTCATGTTTAAAGGGGAAAGGATGGTTTCTTCTACGTATTCAGCAAAGGTCTTTCCGGATATGCTTTCTATAACAGCACCTAATACAATGGTTGCCATATTTGAATACTCGAACTCCCTACCGGGTTCAAAATCCGCCCAGATGTCACTCTCATAAAATCTTCCTTCTTTTGAAAAATAGTCATCTAAGGTGGGGGGAGGATCTTCACTGCGGGCTGCTACTACAAAAGGAATGTAATTCCCGTCGGCAATAGCAGAAGTGTGGTTCATCAGTTGCCTGGCGGTGACAGGGGTATCTGGATGTTGAGGATGGTGAATAGGGGTGGTGATATGTTCGAGGTACTTATTAATGTCTTCATCTATATCCAATAGGTTTTCTTCAACTAATTTCATGGCTGCCAGACAGGCAAAAGATTTCGAGATGGAAGCAATGCGAATGGTATGTTCTTCTTTCATTGGTATGTTATTTTGCATATCAAACCAGCCGTAACTTCCGGACCAGATGGTTTTATTTTCCTTTACTACAGCCGCGGAAAGACCTGCAACCCTGTACTTTTCAAGCAGCAACATGATGTGCTCATCCAGAAAGTCAGATGCCTGATGAGAGGGATAATGCTGAAACCCTGTCTTTTTGGGTTGAGGATTTTGAAGGTTCCCTGGAGCATTGCCGGAAACTTGAAACATGAATGCCACTCCTATAAATAATAAAAATATTTTCATCAAATTCTCCCATTATGGACAATTTTTAAGACATATATTTTACCTTGAAGTTGCTGGAAAGAAACCCTCTATAAAGAGCTATAAAAAGAAAAAACCTTGTGAAAAGGGGCTTATCGCCTTTAAGAATTCTTCAGTGAGAAAAGTGTCAATATGAAGATGGTTTCTTTAAACAATTCAGCAATGTCTTTTCTGTCATATATGGTGTCTCTTTAGTTTATGCCGTTTCATTTAACATTAAAGGGCAATGTTTTTACAGGGAAATCAAGAGAATGAAACCTTTCAATTTGTTTTTGATTCTTTATAATGGGATATATCAACTAAAATAAAGTGAGGCATTGCCATGGGTAAAAAAAAGATGTTTATGCTTGCCCTGATTGGCGTTTTTATGGGACTCAGTGCCTTCTCATCTTCTCATTTCAGTCTGGTGAGACAGGCAGGATATATGGAGTCGGAAGTATTCAGTCTGGATATAAGAGAAACCCAGGCTCAACATTGGGAGTTGTACGAATGAGAAAAATACTGTTTATGATTTTGATTGTTTTGTTTGCTGGCCGGGCATTTTCGAGAAGCCCACTGGTATCGAATATTCGGG
>PWGE01000213.1 GCA_003554345.1 Candidatus Sumerlaeota bacterium
TGTTATCAATTTCAAAGAAACTGGCAGGTATTTCCCAGAAACGATTGCTGGCGGCCTATGGATACACCCGAAGATATGAACAGATCTTTTGCCGGCGTCATTCTGGAGCTGAAAACATACAGTGATGTGCCTCTCTGGATGGTGGAACTAACTAAACGCTTTAACCTTGAAAGGATTGGCTTTTCCAAGTATTATACCGCTGTTCGAAAGGAAATGATATTCAACGGCGGCTATGTTCTTTAAAGAATATAAATAACTATTAAGTTGAGGAAATTATGGGTGAGATTTTTGCTCCGGCACGAGTATTAGGCTTCCAGGAAGTTCTTATTTCTTTGTTGTTCACCTTTGTATTGACGATGGCAATAGCGACCATATATCGGTGGACATATCAAGGGCTTTCTTATTCCCGCTCTTTTGTTCATACCCAGATACTGGGGGGAATAGTCGCTACCGTTATGATTATGGCTATAGGAGATAGTCTGGCCAGAGGATTAGGGATTTTAGGGACTCTGGCCATTATCCGGTTTCGTACACCTATTCGGGATCCCCGCGATATAATTTTTCTTTTTGCCTGTTTTGCAGTAGGAATAGGTTCCGGAGCAGGAGTGTATCCTGTGGTCATTCTGGGAACGGTGTTTTTTTGTGTAACGGCTCTTTTTCTTCATATTTCTCCTTTTGCTTCCCGTCGCCAGTATGAAGGTATTTTACGATTTATGCTCCCGGTGCACAACGAGTCGGAAGATGAGGTTAAAAAGGTGTTGCGAAAGTTTTGCACTTCCACCGTGCTGGTGGCAATGAGGGAAGCTGTACAGGGGGAGGTGATAGAATATTCTTATCAGATTCGTCTCAAAGATCCCTCTTTTCACAGTGAACTTCTTGACCAGTTGCATAATGTGCGTAATATTTCGGATGTGAACCTTATCATGCAAAGAGCGACGGTCGAGTTATGATGAGAAAGATTATAAAGTATCATCAGGCCGGCTTTTTTCATCCTCTTGTGTTCTGGACCCGTATAAAAAGATTCTGGCCTTTTCTGGTCTGGATGGGAATCCTGATAATTGCTGCCTACTTGTATTTTCAGGAAGAAAGAATGGGGGCTTTTCTGGGGATAGTGGAAGGTCCGCGTGAATTGACCGCTCCCCTTGAAACAGCCCGGTTGAAAGAAGTGCATGTTGAACCGGGAAGTGAGGTTGAAAAGGGAACAGTTCTGGCTCATTTTGATACTTCATTGCTTGATGGTGAACTGGCTATGGAATGGCTGGAAATAGAACGCCAGTTCAGTGGAATAGTAAATGAAGTGGAAAAGGAGCTTCATAATGCCCGGGTGGAATATAATCTGGATCGTTCTGAACTGGAAGCGATCAAAGAGGAGATAGAATATTTAAAAGACTTAATGGAAAGACGTTTGATTTCTGGCGATGAGCTTACAGAAATGCGGATCAGAAAAAAAATTCTGGAAGATGCTGTGGAAATGCACCCGGAAACGGTAGAAAAACTTCGTAAAGAGCTGGCTCAGGTAAAAGAGAAACGAGATGTGGCTCTTGAGTGGTTGGGAGAAGGTGCCCGACAGGCTACTCTGGAGACATTTGAGTGGGACCGGTTAGAAGATATGGTGGATGTTGAACTGGAAAGCCATATCGAGCGTATTGGACACTTGCTTCAACGGAGAAAAGAGTACACGCTGCGTGCTAATCGGGATGGGGTTGTGTCTCAGGTTTTTCGACATCCAGGAGAGGTGGTTTCAGAAGGCGATACCGTATTATCCCTGTTGACAGAAGGTGATTACAGGGTAGAAGGCTATCTTTCCGAGGCAAGAGCCCAGGACCTTCGGGTTGGATCAGAGGTTTATATAGCCAGACAGGGCAGAGAAGAGGATATGAGAAAAGCGCAGGTGGTGGCCCTGGAACCTGAAATGATTTACCTCCCTGAACACGTCAGCCCAGTTCCCGGCAGTCCTCTTCGTGGTAGAAAGGTTATAATGATTCCCGATGATGATACCAATCTTATTGCCGGTGAAACTGTTTATGTCCATATAACAATGCCCTGGTGGATTCGTCTGGAAAAGGCCTTTTGGAATCTCTTTTCACGGGAAAAGAATGATTCATGAATAGCAGAACAGCCGTCCCCCTTTTTATCTTCCTTTTGTTCAGTGTATTTATTTTTTCAGAGACCTCAGCAGATAAGCTGACTCTTGATCGGGCTGTGGAAGCTGCTCTGGACTATGATGCTGAACTAAGCCGGAAACGGTCGATGATAGAGGTGACATCTGCACAGGCGCTGGCATATAAGGATCGGGATGACCCTCAATTACGGGTACAGGCAGATGATGAGGGTGATATAGAAGTGGCTCTCCGCTATTTCCTTATTCATCCCTGGATGAAAGATGCCCGTAGAGAACAGGGACAGGCAGCCCTGAGAGCAGAAAAAAAACTTTTTAACAGGCGAAAATGGGAGGTTAAGTCCACGGTCTATGAATCTTTTGCTTCTCTTTACTTTTTAGAAGAAGACTTGAACAGGCAGCAAGAACTCATTGAGTTATACAAACAGCATAAGGACCATATAGAAGAAAAAAAAGATGAGTATCTTGCTACAAAGGCTCAATTGCTGACGATAGAAGCACAGCTGTTAGAACAAAAATGGGAACATTCCCGTGACATGAAACAGCTTCAGAGATTGAAGGATGAACTGAGAAAATTTACCGGTTTGTATCAATGGAAAGAAGGGATAATCTTTCCTGGTTGGTTAACAGATTTTCAACCTTTTGAGTGGCAGGAAGAATCAATGATACAGGAATTATACGAGAAACATCCCCAACTTGATTATTTGAAGTGGCAGGAGAAAGAGTTGAATTTTCTCCGGCAGGAATATGAAAAAGAAAGTATTCCCTGGCCTGAATATATACAGGCTTCTGCATCTTCTGATTCCAGCGTCTTTCCTGATGATTCCTGGGCCGTTCAGCTGGGAATAAATATTCCTCTTTTTTCCAGGAGGCATGCAAAACATGCTGTGGTGAGCGAGAGAATTGACTCCAAACAGAAAAGTCGTCAATATTATCAGAGAGACCTTGCAAATGAACTCCGTAGCCAGCTGGATGAAGTGACCAGATGGCAGGATGAATTAAAGACATTCCAGTCTACCTGGGATGGATACTATGAAAGAATAGAAAATTATTTGAAAGATCCTGTTACCCGGGACAAACTGGATGTAGTGGAAGATATTGAAATGCAAAAAAGATTGCTTCAAACGGAGCGTTCAGCGCTCTCTCTTCAGAGAAACATTATCGAAGCGGTCCTGACAGTGAGACAAACGGCAGCTTCCCCCATTTTACTTCCGTAATGGTTTATTGAGTTTTCTCTCTTTTAAATTCGCCCTCTAAAATCTTTCCCTGTCCTTCAGTGAACAGGCGTGTTCTATAGAAAAATCGATTGTTTCTGATGTATTAACCGGTCCTGTTTCATGTGTATGTTATTTCTTCTGAGAAAAAATGTTATGAAAAATAAGGGACTGGCTGGTTAAGCCATCGATGATGAAAGCTGTACCAGAGATATACTGATCCAAAGATGAGGTAGTTTAACCCGTAATCGGAAAAAGTGAGAATATTTGCATGTTGACGCAGTATGAGAGCAAATAATAACCCGGCAAGAGATGGTATTGCCAGAATAATAGCGCAATTTCGGAAAAGAAGATCCAGTCTTTTTTTCATAGAGGTGAGGCAGAGTTGAAAGGTGACCAGCAGAGTGAGAAAGGGAACAAGTAAACCAACATGAGGAAAGTGTGTCTCAAAACGAGAAAGTTTTTCATAAGTGTGAAGAGGAGTGAATTCTGCTGGAGAAGCCAGGTAAAACGAGAAACCAAGGATGATGGTAACAATTCCGGCTATGAAAGTATATTTGAAAGCGTTTTTCCAGCCCGTATTCTGAATGGAGAAGGAGAAAAGAAGCGGGAGTAGTAAAATATATTGAAATCTGGAACAGAGGGCTATTCCAAGAAAAATAGAAGCAGGAAAAAGCCATTTTGTCTTTTGAACGCCTTTGAGTATCAGTAAAGAATAGAACGTTACGGCAATAAAGATATAAAGATTGTTTGCGATCAAATCGCCCCCGGTTAAAAATTCCTGGGAGACTATGGGGGAAAGCAGGAACAAAGACCCCAGTAAATATAAACCGGTTCGAAAGTCCTTGCTTAAAGAATATAGCACCAGTACAAAAAGTATAATCCAGAATAAATTCTGGTATCCACTGTTACCAAGTATCACGAAAGGGACGGCCAGTAAAATAGCACCTGGTAACGGGGAAATGGGGTTTCCTAAATATGTTCGTACAGCATAGGGATATTGCAGTGATAAAATTTGTTCGGCAGCTTTGTTGAGGGCATTTCCCCTGTCGTTACCACCCCCAATAATCCCGGTATCGGCCAGAGGATGTATAAGATGAAAGTTTATAGCCATTAAAATGAGAATGAAAATGAAAAGTATAATGGCTTCTTTTTGGGTTATTCTTTCATAAAACAGATGAAAAGCATGGCGGCTGAAATGAGAAACCAGCACGTAAATAACGAGAGCATATATCAGAAAACCACCAATGCCGGTATATTTAAGGAGTTGTCCCAGTGAGGGGAATATAAGGATAAGGGTGAAACAATAAGTCCAGTTTTGACGTGAGGTGAGACTTTTCATTTTGTTTATTTACCTTAATTTTTTTCTGATAAAAGTCAAGAACGTGACGTGGATAATATCAGAACAGCCTGTATAAATTGATACTGGAAAAATTTTTTTAAAACTTTTCAATCTATTATTATACAATATATAACTTGTTAAAGTAAGCATACAGAAAGTCTGCTTTATAAAGGTTTCTAAACCTGAAATTATACTCTGAAAAATGGCTCTTAAGTGCCATTATATGGACTCTTTATCATTTGAATTCTTTATAAAGCAATGCAATTTGTTATTATAAGTTGTATGGGTGATAAAACAATGCGTTTAGGAATAGATACAGGTTCTTCAACCATAAAAGTTGTCCTTTTTTCTGATGAGGGAAAAATCCTTTTCTCAAGCTACTTCAAGCACCGTGGTAAAGTGCGTTCAACTTTGATTGATACCCTCAAAAAGATAGATGAACGACATTACCAGACACCGGTAAATGTTTCAATGACCGGGACTGCCGCCATAAAAACCGCCAGGCGCCTGGGTATTCCTTTTATCCAGGAAGTAAAGGCCTTATCTTCCTGGGTGAAAAAGAAATACCCGGAAGCAGGGGGTATTATAGAGATTGGCGGAGAAGATGCGAAATTTGTTCTCCTGGGGAAAGACAAAAATCCCCTCATGAAGATGAATGGAAACTGTGCTGGTGGTACGGGTGCTTTTATTGAACAGATGGCAAAATTGCTTGATGTAAAGCTCAGTGAGCTGGATAAGCTGGCGCAGGGAGCAGGGGAAAGAATACCTTCTATTGCTTCCCGCTGTGGTGTTTTCGCTAAAACTGACATTCAGGCACTGATGAATGAAGGGTATCCCAGGGAAGATCTTGCCATGGCTGTTTTCCAGGCAGCAGCCAACCAGTATGTTGCCAGCCTTATGAATGGTCTGGAGCCCCAGGGGGAACTCATAATGGGTGGAGGCCCTTTATCTCATTTTAGTTCTCTGAGAGAATCTCTTTCCCGAATCCTTCCCCATTCTCTTAAGCTGGCGGATAATTCGCTCTATCTCTCGGCGATGGGAGTGGCCTGCCAGGATAAAGCAGTGAAGCGTTTTTCCGGTATCGGGAAACTTATCGAAAAACTGGAAAACACTGCTCATTTGCGTGATACTTTTAGCAGTGAAAGGCCTTTATTCAACAATGAGGAGGAATACAGGGATTTTCTCAAACGACAGGAAGAATATACTCTTCCGTATGCCGGAAATGTATCGTCAGATGAGCCACTATTTCTGGGAGTAGATGCCGGTTCCACGACCATGAAATTTGTTATTATCAATAGACATGGTGAGATCGTTACCTCTTATTATACCAACAATAAAGGAGATTCTCTGGAAGCTCTTCGTTATGGACTACAAAAAAAACAGGAGTATCTTTCCCGGGTTCAAGCCACCTTTTCAACAGGGTATGGAAGGGATATCTGTCTGGAAGCCTTTAACTTAACCGGAACTCTGGTTGAAACTGCTGCACACTACATTGCCGGCTATGAATTTCATAATGAAATTGATTTTGTACTTGATATTGGTGGACAGGATATCAAGGCCATGAAGGTGGAAAATAATATCATTACGGATTTTTACCTGAATGAAGCCTGTTCTTCAGGAACCGGTTCCTTCCTGCAAAATTTTGCCAGTGATATGAGATTATCTCTGGATGATTTTGTCAAAGAGGCCTTATTTGCCCGGCATCCGCCATCACTTGGCAGCAGGTGCACGGTATTTATGAATTCCAAGGTAAAAGACGCTCTTAATGAGGGTGTGGAAGCAGGAGATATAGCAGCGGGTCTGGCATATAGTGTGGTTAAAAATGCCCTGTATAAGGTGATACGCGTTCGTAATATCAAAGAGCTGGGTGATACTATACTGGTACAAGGCGGCACCTTTAAGAATGATGCTGTATTAAGAGCTTTTGAATTGTTAACCGGTAGTAATGTAATACGTATCGAGCAGGCTCATCTCATGGGAGCATACGGGACGGCACTTCATGCTCTGAGGCAATGGAAGAAAAACAGGACTGATACCTGGCAGTCAGAAAAAGTATCACTGGATAAACCCCCTGTTCAGGATAAAAAAAGTTTTCAGTGTGGGGGATGTGGCAATAAATGTCGGATAACGCGCTTTTTCTTTCAGAATGAGCGAGAATTCCTGACTGGCAATAAGTGTGATGCGCCCCTGAAAAAAGAAGAAAGGACAAGGGTGGTAGAAAAGGACTTCTTTGAATATAAGTATGATATTTATTATCAATCCTTGATTGATGAGGATGCATTACCGGCAGAGAAAAGTCGGGGGCGAATAGGTCTTCCCCTGGTATTGTCACTATTTGAACATTTCCCGTTTTTCTACACTCTTTTAAAAGAGTGCGGCTTTGATGTCGAGGTTTCTCACTGGACTACAGATGAAATGTATAAAAAGGGTATGCGCACCCAACTTTCAGAAAACCTCTGTTTTCCTGCAAAAATAGTTCATGGCCATGTGGAAGAAATGATCCAGGAAGATGTGGACAGAGTTTTGATGCCCATGATTGGTTTTGAAAGTCGCGAAGATGAAAGTGCGGTTGATGTATATAATTGTCCTGTTGTGACCGGTTACGCTGAAGTAATACAAAGTCTCTACGGAAAAGATGTTCAGATTGATAAACCTTTGATCAGTTTTTATGGTGAGAAAAATCTTTATAAGACAGTATGGCGCTATATAAGAGGTTTGGGAGTTGAAAAACCTGTATTTCAAAAAGCCTTTAAGCAAGCTTTACATAGAGAAAGAGAGTTAAAGAGAGAATACCTCAGGAAGGGAAAAGAGCTTGTTAAATTTGCACAGGAAAGAAACCTTCCTCTCATCGTTGTGGGTGGGCGGGTTTATCATATTGATCCTATTATCCACCATGGCATTTTGCATATGATGTCCAATTATAATGCGGTGATTATTAATGAAGAAGTAGGAGCAGCGCTGGCGGGTGATGAACTTGACAGCGTAGATGTCATAACACAATGGACATACCATAATAGACTGTATAAAAGTGCCTTATGGTTGAAGCAGTTAGATTATTCTCTCTCTGGATATATACAGCTTAACAGTTTTGGTTGCGGACCTGATGCTATTACCACTGATGAGGTAGACCGCATTTTAAAGGATAGCAGAGTTCCTTACCTCTGTATCAAACTTGATGAAATGTCGACGCTGGGTTCTGCCTCTATTCGTGTGGAGTCACTGTTATATGCCCTGGAGAACCAGCAGCCGAAAA